>NZ_JAWONS010000124.1:0-91538 GCF_033342255.1 Clostridium boliviensis | reverse complement strand
CTCACGGGTCCAACAGGAGACACCGGTCCCACAGGAGCAACCGGAACGACCGTAACGAGTGACAGTATGTCAGCAGCCAATACAACCGCAGCAGTCATAGCAGTTGTATTAGGAGGAACCGATATACCACTGCCGGATAACCAGAATTTAAATACGTTTACTGTAGATGGAACCAATACTATATTTACTGTACCATCATCAGGCGAATACCTGGTTAGCTATGCTGTCACAACAACAACAGCATTACTGGTATCCTCACAAATCACACAAAACGGAGCACCCATAGCAGCATCTGTTATTACACCGACTGTTGCTGCAGATAACCTGGAGACAACATTTATTGTACCGTTAACTGCAGGCGATACAATTTCCCTGCAATTATTTGGTCTGCTGGGAGCAGCGACTCTTCTGGGCGGTGCAAGCACGTATATGACACTTGTAAGAGTAATCTGATTTTGATTTAATTCTCCAAAATGCTCCCGTCCCTTTATCTAAGTGGGATGGGGGCATTAGAATGTGCAGCATATTTGTTATTTTCTATGCTTCTCAAACAATATATCACATGTTACAATAATAAATGAACCAATTACTGAAAACTGGTATGAGGGAATAAAATTATGGGAAACCAATCAATTGATTTGAGCGTTTTTCTCTGTACAAGGTCTGATGAATGGACGAGGCTTGTACAGAGCAGTATCATTTAATTAATCTCGTCCTCATTGGATTTTGTACTTATAGGTAATTAACGCTGGGTCAGGCGGTATCTCAGCTGGGCAGCTCTATGACTTCATTTGCTTTGACAATATGGGCTTATGAACAGTCTAAATCAGCAATGGCAGTATCATTATAAGAATATCCTTTCTCCTATGATTTTAGCAAGAAGCGGAGGAGATACAGGAACTTTTGGGTTGGTGAACAGTATGCTGGGCGCAGGCGGGATTGCGGGTGGAATTGCTGTTGCGGCAGGCAAAAGAACAAAAAATCCCAGAAAGATGATTTATATCTCGGCAGGAATTTCATTTTTGCTCGGTGATCTGCTGATGGGAGCAGGAAGAAATGTTTTCGCCTGGTCTGCAGCAGGTATCTTTGCAAGCTTCCCCATTCCTTTTGTCATGGCGGGTCAGAGTATATTACTGTACCGGATTGTTCCGGAGAACATTCAGGGAAGAATTTTTGCAATTCGCAATGGAATCCAGAATTCCACTATTCCCATCGGTCTTTTGCTTGGCGGATATCTGGCTGACTCTGTTTTTGAACCATTTATGGTATCTCATCACGCAGCAGCTGTTTTTTTACAAAGCATTGTGGGAAGAGGACCTGGAAGCGGAATGGCAGTCATGTTTCTGTGTACCGGCATGCTGGGGGCTTTATCCTCAATGCTTGGGTATAGGAATCGGTCTGTCAGGAACCTGACCGGTCCAGCTTAAGTTTAATCCATTACAAACCAAAACCGGATCAGTATGGAAAAACCACACTGACCCGGTTTCTATATATCTTTAGAAAGTTCAATAATAACACTGTTCTTTAAATAAGGGATGCTTATAAATGATATATGAAAAGAATCCCCATAGCACGCTTTTAATCTCTTTTGTATATTGGACAGTCCAAAGTGCTTTTGAGACTCTGGAGAGTTTTCCGTAATGCAGGCATTTGCCACTTCAATATCAATTCCCTTACCATTGTCGGTTACTTCTATTCTGATCTGGTTATTTTCCGTTGATGATATCACAATATCAATCCTGGGCGGTACAGGCTCAAAACCGCTTATGAAACCTTCAAAGCCGTGACGTATGCAGTTTTCTGCAAGCGGCTGCAGAAGAATTTTCATGATTTTGCAGTCTTTTAACTGGGGATCAATCTTTGTTTCCATCAAAATCCCATCAGAAGAATGACGGTTCATGATTTCCATGTACGAGGTCACGTGTTCTATTTCTTTTTCTACAGAAATCAGTGTTTTACCAAAACTCAGTGTAGTCCTTAAATATTTCCCCAGACTTTCAAGCATCCCCTCGGCGGTTTCCGAATGACCATTTAATATCTGAAAATGAATGCATTCCAGTGTATTATATAGAAAATGAGGATTGATCTGCTCCGACATCATCTGTATTTCTGCCATTGCCTTTTTTTGTTCCTCATCCTTAATCTGTATAAGCTGCAGATGAATGGTATCGTACATCTGGTTTAACTGGACTCCTAAAAGACTGATTTCGTCTGTATGATTAAATTCCCTCCGCTTTGTATAGGTTTTGTCGTTGATGCTTCGGATTATAGTTCCAAGCACCCTTAAATTTCTGGTAAGAAGACCGGACAGAGCCAGGCTGAGTAAAACAGCTGCGAGGAAACAGGCAATCCACACCAGAATAAAAAAAGAGCGAAGTTCCTTTATATCTCCGGTAAGAGCTGATTTTTTTGTCATGTGGACTACATTTAAATTACAAAATTTAATGCGGTCCATAGTCAGGAACAGATCTTCATTTTCCGTTTTCACCGTTCCCTCCTGCCCAGGAGAGCCATCTGCAATCCACTTGCAGATCTGGGGAAGAAATGCATCCGGATAATCTTTTTTGATAATATCCAAAGGCTGTCCGTTCTCATCTGCCAGGTACATGCAGTAAGTGTAACGGTTGGACATCCGCTTGAAATAATCCCGGATCTGATCGGTATCAATCAGCAGAATGAACCGCACTTTCCGGCAGTTGGGGATATCCTGATAAGCCAGATGCTTTGAAGAAAGAATGCTGGATACCGGGTAAGAAATAGGAATAACCCCTTCTTTGCCGAACACGCTGCTATACCGGGAAGGCAGAACCGTGATACGGGGATAGTGCCAGATATCCTCAGGGAGAAGCTGGTCAAAGTGTCTGCTGATTCCAAGGGAAGAAGGGCTGAACATAATATGATCATCCCCGCAGACCAGTACACTGTTTACAAGATCATGATTTTGAAGGAATGAATCTGTAACGGCTGTAGCTGAGGTGAAATACCTGGCATATCCAGTAAATTTATAGTTGTTGATGTCTGCAATCATCTGGGGAAATGGGTCTTTTACCAGCAGATGATTAGTAGCCGCTGAGAGTGAATTAAACTGGGAGGAAAGGGAATCTCCCGCCATATTCACAGAACTGCCGGCTCTTCTTAGGACTTCATTGGTATTGCGATGGTAAAAATAGGAATAGGACAGCTGACCGATCAGAAAAAGGGCAGCTGATGTGATGAAAATCATTCCGGTCACAAGCTGATAACGAAATTTTAGATTTGCGAACCATTTCATTATGAACTGCTCCTTTCGCCGGCAGCAAACTGTTTCTGGTATTCAGAGGGGGTGAGCCCGGTCCTTGCTTTAAAGGCCCGGCTGAAGGAACGGTAATCTTCATAACCAAGTGACAGTGAGACTTCCCCCGAGGTATGTTCCTGAAACTTCAGCTGCTCCTGCGCATAGTTAATTTTTAAATCCAGGGTATAGTCACGAAAATTCAGCTGTGTTTTATTTTTAAAATAAGTGCTGAAATAGCTTTTACTAAGCCCCAGATAGCTGCATACATCTTCGGTCCGGGGATTCTTTAAAAGGTTTTTATTAATATAATCAAGTGCTTTCTGAATCAGTGGATCATTCTTAGCTGCCTGACTGACCGCAAGCTCTTCTGCAAATCCGGAAAGGATCTTTACCATAAAGCTCTTAATGTCTTCCAGAGAGTTTAAACTCTGTAATGCAGCAAAGGAATTGCCGGTATAGCTTTTAGGAGGTCCTTCTAAGTAACGGGACAACTGGCTCTGCAATGTGATAATTACATAATTACACATGCTGTACAGATAAGATGGCGGAGGAAGAACAGATGCGGTCAGCTTATCTAAATAAAGTTGAAAGCAGGTCTGTATGCCTTCCCTGTCATCCTTTAAGACAGCTTCCAGAAGATCATCTCCAGGCATGATCACGGAAGGCTGCCGGGGATCCAGAACGGAAGAATCCAGGACCGGACCAGTTTCAGGATAGATATGCCAGGTGATAATCTGCCTGGATTCCTGGAAAGAGGCAGCAATGGAGCAGAGAGAAGAAACAGGTTTTCCGATGGCGGCAGTAACACAGGCGGGTCCATCTGTATTGGTTATCTGAATGTGATGTTCCAGCATCTCCCGCAGTGTGGACCATTGGTCTGACTGAAACGGCAGGTTCACTACGAACACAAGACCGGCAGGAGGATAATCGGAAATCAGTGCAGGCAGACCATTTAATTCTTCCTCCAGAGCCTCCCGCAGGGGAACAAGGGTATTGGACAGTTCAGTAGTCTCTTCCGTATACTGAAATGTAGAAAACGCCTGGATTAAAACAGCGCAGCTTTCCTTATCCTGTATGGGCAGATTGTAATCCTGTATTACTTTCTGAAGTTCCGCAGCAGAGAGTTCTCCCCGCAGAAGCTGGGGGATTAAGTTCTGCTTTCGAAGGGAAACCTGTGCTTTGCGCAGCTTTCTCAGTGTAGAAAGCTGGTCGCTGTGATAATCACGTTTACTTAAGATATCTTCTTTTAAATTCTGGATCAGTTCGGTCAGGTCCTTTATGGAAATGGGCTTCAGCAAATATTCCCGTACTCCGTACCGGATCGCAGTTCTTGCATATTCAAATTCGTCATAACCGGTTAATATAACAAAAGAACAGTCAAACTGTTCTTCTCTGGCACGCCGTACCAGCTCAAGGCCGCTCATTCCCGGCATCTGAATATCGGTAATAACAATGTCCGGCTCATAATAGCGGATTTTATCTAAAGCTTCCGCACCATTGGCAGCGGTACCAATCAAAGTGATAGAATAATCTTCCCAGGGTATAATGGAACGAAGCCCGGAACGGATCTCCGCTTCATCGTCTACAATCAGTAATGTAATCATGGATATTGGGCTCATAACGGTATCCTTTCCTTAGTTAGTATTGAGAAGCAAGCCAATTATAGCATTGTGCATAATGAAAATCAAGGCGAATGGACTGCGATAAAATATTTCGAAAAAAATGTTACATTCATAGTAGAAAAAGTGGTGTTTGGATTAGATAAAATGTTTTATTATATAAGCACATCACCAACAAGAAGGTAAAAGCAAACAAAATGAAGGGAGCAGAAACTATGAGAAAAACAAGACGACTTGCAGCAATGGGGATGGCATGTATGATGGCAGCATCGGCATTATCCGGATGTGGGGCAAAAAGTGCAGAGCAAAGCACTGCGGCAGCAGGAGGCGAAGAGAAGACAACCGCTTCAGGGGGAGAAACAAAAAAAGATTCAGCTTCATCAGATAAGGTAAAAATCACTATCTGGACAGATAACCGTCATGATCTGGAGTACATGAACAAGGTGGTGGATGAGTTCAATAAAACCAACGACCATATTGTGCTTGATTATGTTGTTCAGACAGAGAATTATGAAAATTTACTTTCTATGGCAGCAAATTCCGGACAGTCACCGGATATCTTCTCTCAGATTAGCGGTGATGATTTCAAGAACTTTGCAGATAACGGAATCATTCAGCCAATCAATGATTATCTGACTGATGAATTTAAAAAAGTAAACGAAGTGGATGAGAACTTATACGAAGGCTGCAATGTAATCGGAGATAAAATATACTGGGTGCCAGGCGGAAAAAGAAGCGGTTCCAGACTGATTTATAACAAAGATATCTTTGATAAACTGGGACTTGAAGTTCCGAATAAAGTAAGTGACCTTCCGGAGTTAGCAAAGAAGATCGCAGAGGCAGGAGCCGGAGATTATTACGGAATTATTTTTCCGGGAGCCAGCGGTCCTTTTGAAAGATGGTTAGAGCATTCCGCAGAAATGAGCGGAGTAACACTGTATAATTATAAAGAAGGAAAATTCGACTTTACCGGATTCAAGCCATACCTTGAAACTGTACGTAAGATGTTTGAAGACGGAAGCGTATTCCCTGGTTCTGCTTCCATGAAAATCGATCCGGCACGTGTGCAGTTCGCAGAAGGACATGCAGCAATTCATGGCAATGCATCTCAGGAAGCAACCGTGTTTACCGAGCAGTTCCCAGCTAAAATTCAGTGGGGCGTTGCACAGCTTCCAACACTGGATGGCGAAATTAAAGGTGCGGAAGCATGTTCTCCAAATACCGGCTGGATGATGAGTGCATTAACAGAGCACCCGAAGGAAGCCTGGGAAGTTATCGAGTACTTTGGTTCAGAAAGTGTATTAAAGGGCTATTTAGAAGGTGGTTATTCCCTGCCAATCTCCAAATATATGGAAGACAAGATTGATAAGAGCAAAGTCGGAAGAATGGCTGATTTTGCAGGCGCTGATTATGAAGCAGTATACCCGGTTGTTCCATCTGTAACTCCTGACGGAGAAAATTACAGAGATGCGCTCTGGAATGCATGTCTGCCGGAAGGACCTTCCATTGACGACACCATTGCAAAGTTAAATCAGACCTACAACGATGCTCTGGAGAAAGAAGTGAAAATGGGCAAGACAAAACGTGTGGTTATAAAGGATTATGATCCTCTTCATCCAGGCGCAGGCACAGTGGAATATCTGGATAAGTAAAATGGTATTACGGCTGCTGCAAACAGAACTGTTGTCTTGCAGCAGCTTTTCTTTCACCGGGTGAGCAGGAGTGGGGCAAATGATTATAGATTAATAATAAGGAGTGAAGGAAATGAATTCAAACGATTCTTTTGGACATCGGTTAAAAAAGAGCTGGGATCATGGAGATATTCCCATGTGGCTGATGCTGGTTCCCACCATCTTTTTTATCCTGGTAATGTCGGTGTATCCATTTACATGGCTGATCCGGTATGTTTTTTATGATTACAATGGTTTTAAAGCATATTTTGTAGGATTTGAAAACTTCAAACGTATGGCTGGAGATGGGATATACTGGAAAAGCGTTCTTCACACCTTCGAATATGCCATATTAAAGCTTCTGTTTCTGTTACCTCTGTCATTGGTGACTGCGGTAATGTTGCAGAAAAGACGGTTTGGAAGCGGCCTGATCCAGGGTATTTACTTTCTTCCCACGGTCATCAGTTCCGCGGTATACAGTCTGATCTGGTATTTTATCTTTGCTACTTATAATGGTGTTTTAAATGCATTTCTTCAGGTCATCGGAGTCATAAATCAGCCAATAGACTGGCTGGGAAGCAGCAAGACAGCCATGGCGGCAGTTGTCATTGTGGCAGTCTGGGGTGGTTTTGGAAATTACATGATTCTTCTGATTTCCGGATTGGCAGGAATCCCCTCCGATGTTTATGAAAGTGCACAGATAGACGGTGCAAACGGCATTCAGACTTTCTTCAAGATAACCCTTCCCATGCTGGGTCCTGTGTTGAAAGTTGTAATAATGCTGGCAATCACCACCGCATTTAAAGATTACGAGTCCATCCTGGTATTGACGGCAGGCGGTCCCAACAACCGGACCCATGTTATGTTCTCCTATATTTTCCAGATGGTATTTGGTACCTCAAGAGCAGCGACCCAGCTTCAGATCGGATATGGCTCCGTCCTCAGCATTATTTCAGCACTTATTGTGGGATTAATTACGATTGTATATTTAAAGATCAGCAGAAAAATGGATGAGATTTCATAGGAGGTAGAAAAATAATGGCAAAAGAAACAAAAGGGCATTCTGTAGAATCCCGTAAAACCAAATTAATAAATGCAGCTATTTTTCTTCTTCTTGCAACGCTGGCATTTTTTACTGTTTACCCGGTAATATATATCTTATTTGGTTCCTTTAAAACAAACAATGAGCTGGTTCGGGGCGGCGTAAATCTGCTTCCCCAGAAGTTTGTTCTGGATAACTATATTCAGGCATGGGAAATGGCAAATTTCTCCAGATATACCTTAAACAGTCTGATCATCAGCTTTGGAGTCATGGCGGTTTCCCTCACTGTGAGCAGTATGGCAGGCTATGTATTCTCCAGAAAAGAGTTCCGTTTTAAAAGTTTGATCTATAACTCCATGGTAATGTTCATGTTCATAAATGTGGGAAGCGTGGCGCTTCGACCTCTGTTTGAGCTGGCTGTAAAAATGCATATGAACCGTTCGCTGATCTCCATCATACTGATTTCGGCAGGAGGCGGTCAGGCTACATATGTATTCCTGATCCATGGCTTTATGAACAGCATCCCAAAGGAGATGGATGAAGCAGCAAAGATAGACGGCTGCAGCTTTTTCGGAATCTACAGCAAAGTCATTCTTCCCGTGCTAAAACCCGCTTTGGCAAGTGTTGCCCTGTTATCCTTCCGCGGCGGCTGGAACGAATACATTCTTCCATTAATCTTTACCATGACCAATGAGAAGCTTCGTCCGCTGACTGTAGGAGTTGTAGCACTCCAGAATGCAGGAGACGGGGCAGCAGCCTGGAATATTCTGTTTGCAGGCTCTGCCATTGCCATTGTCCCCATTATCATTGTATACATTGCGGCAAGTAAGCAGTTTATGGGTGGAATGACAGCAGGAGCAGTAAAGGGTTGAGATTCCTTCTGGTAAACAAAAACAGACTATGCTACAATGTTAAAAAAGAGTCTGGGAAACATTACCAGTAAGCAGGGGGTCTTATTATGAAGCGAACCATCAGTTTTTTTATAGCAGGGGCGATACTTTGTATATCAGCTGTCTGGGTACAGTCAGGTCATACCGGAATTGTTTTAAACGAGCAGCCGGTTGCTCTTGCTCCTGCACCACAGCCGGACATTTCCATCGTCTCGCTGGATGATGGCTCAAAAGAGAGTTCCTCGGCTGAAAAAGATTCCGCTGGTGGTAAGGCTGCCCTTATGGATCCCGACGGTTCAATACTGGAGAACCGTTTCCTGCTTCCTGCCGGTTACAAAAGGCTGGAGAAACCCGCCGGAAGCTTACAGGGGTATTTAAGACAGTATCCCATGAAGCCGGACAAAAGTCCCGTTCTTTTATATAACGGTAAGGAAAAAGAACGCCAGGATGTCCACGCTGCCGTATTTGCCATGCCACTGGTGGCGGGAGATTTACAGCAATGTGCGGACAGCGTCATACGGATGTACGGAGAATATTTGTGGTCTGTGAGAGCCTATGATGCGATAGCATTTCACTTAACCAACGGTTTTTTAATGGATTATCCCTCATGGAGGGCAGGAAAGCGCCTTTTGGTGGATAACAATCATGTATCATGGGTGAAGAAGGCTGCTTATGACGATAGTAATGAAAGCTTTTTGAAATATTTACGGCAGGTCATGGTATATGCAGGGACACTTTCTTTGGAAAAAGAGTGTACGGCCGTTGATTTAAGCCAGGTACTGGCAGGTGATTTATTGATTCGGGGAGGAAGTCCCGGCCATTGTATTATGGTAGTCGACGTGGCAGAAGATGAGTTCGGGAACCGCTGCTTTTTGCTGGCCCAGGGATATATGCCTGCGCAGGAGTTTCACGTACTGAACAACCCTCTTCATGATGCAGATCCCTGGTATTACAGCAATGAGATTAAGGATACTGTTGCGACACCGGAGTATTCATTTCCCATTGACAGTATTAAACGGTGGAAAGAATTTAGCAGATAATGAAAAATAAAAGGTCCTGCCCCTTGGGGTGGACCTTTTGGAATTCATAGCTTTACATTGCGCCTCTCATTACCATAACAGCCATAACGCAGGTAATTAAAACGACCGCAGCAACAAGGGTGGTTCCCATTTTAAACATACGCTTCTTTTCTGAAGCAGTATCAGTAAAGCTTATCAGATTGGATTTTCTGAGAGTAGTAACCAGCGGTTTATAAATCAGCAATGTAAGTGCTGTATTAATTCCGCCTTTCAGCAGATTAAAAGGGACAAATGCAGGAAGCAGAAGCTCAGCTACCGCCTCTCTGGGATATCCCATGTAAATCGGAGTGATAAAATAGTTCCACAGTACCATAATCAGTGTCATAAGAAGAGTACCGGCAACCATACCAATAAAGGCACCCTTCATGGAGTGGTGTTTCTTATAAAGGTAGGCAGCAGGACAGACAAAGGCCACGGTTGATAGGATGTTCATAATAAGTCCGATGATTCCAGTGCTGCTGATTGTAATCATTTCAATGAAAGAGACAATGATGGAGATCAGAGCTGCGGACATGGGACCAAATAGAAAGCCACCGGTCATGATAATCACATCTTTGGGTTCATATTCCAAAAACGGAACGATAGGGATTAGCGGGATCCGGATTGCCACCACGGCTACGAATGCCAATGCACACAGCATTGCCATTACTGTTAGTTTGTTTGCTTTTCTGCTCATATTCATGATACAGACCTCCTGAAAAATAAGTAACACCTGAAAGAGTGTCTTTCAGGTGTTAAAAATAGACAGGTGTATTATCATATTTAACACATCTTCTTTCATCCAGACTTTACTGTCGGTATTGGAATCAAACCAATTCTGCGCTCTGAGCGCTCGCGGACTTTACCGCCGGTCGGGAATTTCACCCTGCCCTGAAGACATCTGTATGCAGTTGTTCTGAATGTATTATAACATTTTTTTTATTAAATGCAATATCTAGTTGCAAATTTTTTTACTCTTTGCTATAATAGCCGTCATGGGGGTATAGCTCAGCTGGGAGCGCGAGATGTCCGGTAAACGACCCCTTGAAGAAGAAGTAGATTTAAAAAAGTAAAATGCTGGAAACCCAGATAAATAAAGGGTTTTCGACCATATGGGGGTATAGCTCAGCTGGGAGAGCGCTTGAATGGCATTCAAGAGGTCATGGGTTCGAATCCCACTATCTCCACTTAAACAATAAGCCACAGGCATCTAAGCCTGTGGCTTAAATTATAACTTTATAGAGACGGGACACTTGATGAATCAAGGGCATAAAAGGTACGTTTTCAGTTTTGAAAATGTGCCTTTTTTGTCCTTGAACTAATGATTTCATTTAAGGCACCGGTAGATATGTTTTCTTATACGACGCATGTTGAAGCGGTGATAATGATGACGTATTGTGGTTTGGATAAGAAAAATAGAGGTTAGACCCCAAGATGTTGTGGTTTTTGAGCAAAAAATGAGCAAAAAAAAGGGGCTGAAAAATGCGATTTTTAGCCTCGTTTTTTGGGCTCTTCCACGGATGACACAGGATAGCTAAAGGCAAAATCTTTCCAAAGTGCTTTTAGAGATAGGGAAAAGGGGGGGATATACCTCTGCAAGGTGAACGCATAAATGGCGTTCAAGAGCTCTACTCTCGCTTAAATTTTATGCAACAGATATGACTGCTTGTGGTTATAATTTTCACTTAAGAAGGGACATTTGGTAAATCAGGGACAGAAGTTGAAAGGCATTTTTTCAGTGATGGGAATTTGCAATATTCTTTTTGCCGTTTTTATGGCTTATAGTGTATTATTGAAAATATGAAAAGGTGAAAATTTGACATCATAATCTGCAAATATTTGTAACACTGAAGAAAAACGGATATGAGTATTTTGGTGAAGTTGCAACTGGAGAACATCATCTTTTTATTTTACGAGGTGAGGGTGAGGTCTCTTTACAACATATACATTGTTATGATGAACTAACCATTGAGCAATATTTTGATCAAATAAAGTTTAGAAATTTTATCTGTTTACATCCGAAATACGCAAATGAATATGAATTATTAAAACAAGAACTTTTCGCAATGTATTCCAATGACAGGAAAAAATACACGGAGGGTAAGCAATTGTTTTTTGATAAAATAAAGCAACTCGCTGATGAAAACAGTAATTAATAATATTAGCTGTTTTTTAAGTACTGTCTGTGGGCTTGATTTTTGTAGTATGGCTCATACAGCAGTATCATTAGAGATAGGGTATAATTATCAGTTAGATTGAAAGCAGCAATGCAACCGGATGAACTTAAGGAATTAGAAGTAGCAACAGGCGCTAAGAAAGAGGATATTTATTATGTTAATATTTTATGGGGATACAGATATATAAAGGGATTTAGTGAATTTAAGTTCATCTGCGATTACTCTGAGTAAAGGTGAGTAACATGGATTACATCAATGTTGAAAAACTGATACTTGCAATTGTTGTAAAGAAGTTCCGCTATCATTCAGAGAAAACAACTCCTGATGAAAGGGAAAACATCTTGGATAGGGACTTTAGTACAACTGGCATTAATCAAAAATGGGTTGCAGACATAACTTATATCCACACAATGAAAGATGGCTGGACTTATCTAGCATCAGTCATGGATCTTCACAGTAGGAAAATCATTGGTTACGCCTATGATACTTCCATGACAGCTGAACTAGCTGTAAAGTCAATAGAAAATGCATGCTTAAACGTCAAGCTGACAAAAGATATAATTCTTCATAGTGATATGGGAAGCCAGGTGCGACAAGAAGTCGCTTAATATATTGCTATCATGCTACCCTATCCATTCGGGGTAACTCTATCGCGACTAGCGTGGACGGTAACGTCCGGGTTAGAAAGCTCGCGAGACAATGAGGAAGTTCTGGTAGCCTAAACCGGAACAACTACTAGAGTAAGAATGCTATGGAGAACGTAAAGTGAATCACTGTAGGAATCGTTACGCTGGAGAAAGCGAAAAGGCTGAAACGCTTTGACCAAAAGGTATGGAGCCGTGCAAAGGTCCACTGGCTAGCCAATGCGAATGGAAAATGTGCTCCCGGTTTAAAGGTGGCTTCTAAGGCATTCACAATTATATATTAGGCGGAACTTGGTAAACCCTATATGTTCCCACAATGGGGTATCTAACCGCAAGGAGCGAAAAGACATAGAGGGCAGAAGAAAGAGATAAAAAGCGAACGCTGATTTTGTAATGAAAACAGATAGAGGTTCAAACTTTGCCTTAACCTGAAAGGGTGCTGACTTATCTTATGGTAGTTTTTGGCAGGAAGGATTGTATATCTATGAATTCCAGTAATTCAACGACGGGTAAAACCGAGAAACTGAAAGACACAAAAGCACTCGCACTTCAATGGGATTCCATGAATTGGTGCAAAATTGAAAATGATGTTAATAGACTACAATTACGAATTGCTAAGGCAACAGCAGATGGCGAAAGAAATAGAGCCAAAAGATTACAGTACTTATTAACCCACTCTTTCTCAGCAAAGGTATATGCCGTGAGAAAAGTAACAACAAATCAAGGTAAGAAAACACCCGGTGTAGATAAAAAGCTATGGTCTACATCAGCATCAAAAATGAAAGCGGTACTGCAACTTACCGATAAACAATACCGGGCAAAACCACTCCGAAGAGTCTACATCGAAAAGAAGAACGGCAAGAAGAAAAGACCTCTTGGAATTCCAACAATGTATGACCGGGCAATGCAGACACTATACGCCCTTGCGCTTGAACCTATCGCTGAAACCACCGCCGATACCGTTTCCTTTGGCTTCCGTAAAGGAAGGAGCGCCAAAGATGCGGGTGAGCAAATCTTCTGCGTTTTGGCAAGAAAGTGCTCTCCGAAATGGATTATAGAAGGAGATATTAAAGGTTGTTTCGATAACATCAATCACGAATGGCTGCTTGCAAACATTCCAATGGACAAAAGAATTATGCGTCAGTTCCTTAAATCTGGTTTTATATATCAAGGGAACTTGTTCCCGACACAAACCGGCTCTCCACAGGGCGGAGCCATATCAAGCATCTATGCAAACATGACACTGGACGGTCTGGAAAAACTGATACAAGATAAATACCACCGAAATTCCAAGGGAAATATCGAAAACCACTATCGAGCAAAAACGAAGGTTAATCTAGTTCGTTATGCAGATGACTTTATAATCACTGCCGATTCGAAAGAGATTGCGGAAGAGTTAAAGCTTCTGGTGAGTAACTTCTTGCAGTCTCGTGGTCTGCAACTATCAGAAGAAAAAACTGCAATCACTCACATTGACAATGGCTTTGATTTTCTTGGTTGGACTTTTCGAAAATATAAAGAAAAGCTCATTGTAAAACCTTCGAAAGATTCTGTAAAACGAGTGGTAAGAAAACTATCCGATATTGTTCTCAAGGAAAGCAAGGCAAGCGCCCAAGCAGATATGATTCGCCGGCTAAATCTTGTTCTACGAGGCTGGACTAATTATCACAAACACACAGTTGCAAGCAAAACGTTTTCAAATGTTAACAATGCCTTATATTTACTGTTACAAAGATGGGCAAAGCACCGCCACCCTAATAAAACCAGTTGGTGGAGACTCAACAAATACTGGCATGGTAAGGGAAACAAGCCTTGGCTATTCTCTACTAAGGAAAATGAACTGATTAATCTGCGAACAATTCACATCGCCCGACACCCGAATCTTCAGATTACTAAAAATCCCTTCTTAGACCAGGGATACTACAATGACAGAAAACTAAAGATTCAAAGAATAAATGCCGCCTGAAAAGGTTAAAAACTACTTGAGCCGTATGAGCGGGAAACTCTCACGTACGGTTCTTAGACGAGGGAAGGGGAGTAATCCCTTTTCTTTAGTCGATTATATTAGTCAAAAATTTGAGGACTATCTTGATAACAAACACATGATTCATTCTTTCAGTAGAAAAGGTAATCCTTACGATAATGCCTGTATTGAGTCTTTACATTCATTATTAAAGAAGGAAGAAATAAATCGACGTAAATATTATGATTTCAATACTGCCCAAAAAGTAGTATTTGAATATATTGAATCCTGGTACAACAGAAAAAGGATTCATAGCGCAATAAATTATATGACTCCCCAGGAGGCTCATGAAGTTGCCTGAGGGGGGTGAGGCAAATGTTAAACTTTTTGTGTCTACATTATTGACACAAGTCCAAGTCATGATAGAATTAATAATTTAATAAAATTTTATGGAGCAAACAAGATATAATTATTTACCATTTACGTATATTACACGATTTTTTATTTATACTTGTAGAGACTTAATAGTTATAGTACAATAAATGAGAACGTATAATCGATAAACATGAAGACTGTTTATTGTGATGTATAGCAGGAAAGCATTTGCGCAGGCAATTGGGGAGAGCTATATTCCTCCAAAAGGAATCAATCAGACATTTGAAATTGCCCTTTGGTTGCCCTTTTTTGCCGATGTAGATCGGAATATGATCGACTATTGAAGTTGGGCGTTCAATTTCCAACTGGAGAGCCCATAACCTTTTCTTTCGGCATCCGCAACTTTTATGTTGCCGATCCGGAGGGGAACCTACTTGAGATAGGCAGTACGAGCGAAACGTAGATCGGAAATATTGTGGAAAGGGAGCAAATAAATATGGAAAATTTACTTCGTTTAACTAAAAGAGAAGAGCTGAGAAGTTGGTTGTTATTAAACTCTTCCTTAGAAAAATACTGTTGGGTAGTTATCAGCATAACTCCAAAGCCAGAAACTTTATTATATTTAGATGTTGTTGAAGAAGCAATTTGTTTTGGATGGATAGATGGAATTAAAAAAAAACATACTAATAATCAACTGCTCCAGAGAATTTCGCCTAGAAGTAAGAAAAGCTCATGGACAGAACTCAATAAACAACGAGCAATACGACTTGAAAAGTTAGGTCTTATGACTGAACATGGAAGAAATGTATTGCCTGACCTTTACGAAAAAGATTTTATTATTGATGAGGCAATTGAAAATAGACTGAGAGAAAACGAAAATACTTATAACAATTTTATGAGTTTTCCTGAGTTATATAGGAAAATCCGTCTAGATACAATTATTCAAGTCAAAAATAACCCCGAGTTATTTGAGAAAAGACTTAATAAACTTATTATCAATACAAGAAATGGTAAAATGTATGGAGCATGGAATGATCATGGTCGACTTATTGATTATTAAAGAATGATAATTAAAAATTAAAGATTAAAACTATCAATGTAAAGTTTTAGGTAAGGTGGAGATAGTTCAAACTAAGGGCGATAGATATTAAGACGTAAAAATATTACGTGTATGGGCTCTTCAAAGTTGAGTCAAAAACATAAACGATGAGGAGCTCCATATTTGATATTGTTAATGATATAATTTACATTACAAAATATAGGGACACAAGCATAAATAAAATTATAAGGGGTGATACCATGCATTTAAACACAAAAAACATTTTTAAAGGAATATATGCCTTCTTAATTGGACTGTTAATAGGTATATTGACGGTTATTGGACAGAAATATCTTCCTGGGTCACTAAACTCATTAGCGAACTCAGGTGCAATTTGGTTAATACCAGCCTTCTTCATGGCTTCGACTGCAGAAAAAAAGTTCACTGCAATTATACTATGTGCTGAAACACTGATTGTCTGCGTTATATCCTATTATTGGGTAGAATCCATTGTTAATCAGCACACTTTTGTTTTTGGAGGGTTTTACTTATATCTCTGGCTTATATGTGCAGTAATTGCCGGTGTTATTTTCGGATTTGGTGCTTATTTTTATAGACAAAAGAGTACGTATTACAATTGGGGTGCAAGCCTTCTTCCTGCAGTTTTTCTCGCTGAAGGCCTAAGCCAAATAATCCATTTGTCTGAATATATGCATATGATCCCTGCAGTAATAGGAAGGATTATATTAGGTATTGCATTGTACTTTATCATATATAGGAAGGCCTTTTGTCAACGGAAATCACTAATATCATTTTGTACGTATACAGTAATGGGAGTTGCAGGATATGAGATTCTTTTTATGTTAACAACATAAGATCAGTTGTTAGAAAATCTTCCGTAAAGGCTCGCTAAACTCCTACAGCTTCTTTTAGACACACTCAAGGCATGTTGAAGCGGTGATAATGATGACGTATTGTGGTAAAGAGAAGAAATAGATGGGTTGTACCACAATATGTAGTGGTTTTTGGACAAAAAATAAGCAAAAAATGGGGCTAAAAAATGCAATTTTTAGCCCCGTTTTTTTGGCTCTTCCACGGCTGACATAGGGGAGTTAAAGGTATAATCCTTATATATCATGTGTGATTGAAAAAGTGAATGGAGCAACACCAATGAACAGAAAAGAAAATGGAATCACAAATCTCCGCTTTACATTGCGGCCTGCCTCTTCCGATGAGACAGGTTTTTTTTATAGTATTCTATGCAAATAATAGAATAGAAACCTAATGCGTTAGTAACCTCTTCATGTTGCAAACGCAGCGTAGAGGTGAAGGAAGCATTATTTACGCCGTTTTGGCAGCGGAAGGAATTTATTATGATAGTCGTTCCTATGCAAGGCAGCAACGGTTTCTATATGAATGAGATGAGGATGAATTGAAAAAGAGTGATTTATAAAACAAATATTTCAGGATTTATACTATCTATCGGTAAATCAGTAAACCAGTAAAATTTTATAGAACGATATGCAAATTTTGGAACCTAACGTGTATAATTTTGGCACATCGGTTGAAAAGTTAGTAGAATTATGTTATAAGCAAGAAAAAGATGGTTTTTTTTCGCTTTGTAACCAAGATGATTAATGGTTCTTTATGTTAAGAATAGATTAAGGAGGGGCTAGATGATAGATGAGATAATTATGGGAATCATCAATAATGAGGATATAGAAGAAGATAATACGCAGTTAGTGAAAATAAGTTTATTTAATGAAATGATATACATGGATATGCCGGTAATGTTTACAGAAATGTCTATTGAAAGCGTAAAGGAACGTTACACAGTAGAACCAAGACCACAGATTATTTACTCGGACGAAAGCGGTAAAATTAATTTTGCTTTTAATATGTTGGAGTTAAAAATATCAGATTTACAAACATATGCATATAAAATCAGAGAGTCAATAAGAATGGTGCATCCCAACACCTTATTTTATGATGAAGATTTTATTACCGACCAGGACAATAAGTCTATTCAATGTTTTGATTTTAGAAGCTCTTCTTTAGAGGGACCAACTTATAATGTTATGTATTTGATTCAAGTGCCTGAAAAAACTTTGCTGGGTAATTTTAACTGTCCATTTGAAGTGTATACAAAATGGAGGCCCATTGTAAAACGAGTAATTAAATCAATAACAAAGGGGGAAATTTATGAAAGCATATAGAATCGAACCATTTAATTTTTTAGAAACTCATAGGCTTACTCTTAAACGTTATGTAAATTCTCATTCTGTTCTGGAAATAGAGGGAATTATTAATGAAGATTTAGAACAGGAATATATAAATTATTGTGTAAGTAATAAATATCCCCAGCTTAAGATGTATATAGCGGCTGAGAAAACGGAACAGGTATTTTTTGATGGATTTATTACTCAGTTCAATATTAAAAGAGAAGGTAGAGTATGTGTACTGAGTCTTGAAGTTAAAAGCGGTACCTATATGATGGACTTAAATGAGCATTTACGATTTTATCAGGATAGGAATCAGCCATATAAGGACATTATCGATGAAATTTGCAATACATATTCAAATTGTAATTTTATGATAAAGGATAAAAATATACAGACATTGAACAATTTTACAATTCAGTATCTTGAGACAGATTGGCAGTTTTTAAAACGGTTAGCAAGCCGATACCACTCAGTACTGATACCAGCTGACCGTGTGCCTGGCATTCATTTTTTTATGGGAATTCCCCAACTAAATATTCATGAACTAAAAGATGAAGATTATATACTGACTAATGAAATTCAGGACTGTCAAAGCAAGAAAAGTGAATTAAAACTGAACCAGGCTGATTTCATATCCTATAATATTACGAATAGAGAAATCTATTATCTTGCTGATAAAGTTATATTTAATGGAAATGAACTTTATGTATATGGTATAAGAAGCGAGCTTATGCATGGAGAATTGATCCACCATTACCTGTTAAAAACGAAAAATGCCTTTCATGTATTATGTGCAGCAAATTCTTCTATGATAGGAGCATCTTTTAATGCGGTTATTTCTGACGTTGTAAAGGACAAAGTTTTAATAGAATTAACACAGGGAGAAAACAAATTACAGGCACCGGTCATGGAATTCCCATTTTCAACCATATATTCTTCTGCAGATGGTACAGGTTGGTATTGTATGCCGGAGAAAGGGGATTCAGCCCGATTGTATATTCCATCTCAAAATGAATCTGATGCTTATGTAACTAGTGCAGTACACCAAAAATCATCTGATTCAAATGCCAGAACAAATCCTGATATAAAATCATTAAAAACCAGATATGGAAAGGAAATTTACTTTACTCCGGACCGCATTGTTATGACAAACCATAAGGGAGATCAAATTACGATACACGATAAGAAGGGTATTTCAATTGAAAGCAGTAAAAATATAACAATGAGAGCAAAAGGGGATATATCTTTAACAAGTATGGAGCAGACGTTGACTATGAATGCGGCAGATCAAATTGATATCGGTCAGGGAGGCAGCCGGCTTGTTATAGATGATGATATTGCTTTCAAAGGCGGTAAGCTGCGGATGGAGTAAATTATGGAGCAAATGCAAAAGATACAATCATCTGGGGGCAAATTAATGGAGTCAGTACTGCAGACCCGGTTAAAAGAAATACAAATTTATTATTCGAATAACAAAGAAATGATTCATACAGACTTCAAAAAATGCATTGATATGTTATATTCAGAGGCCTGCAGCCTGCAGCAAACAGAAAAAAAAGGTCCCATTCAATTTTTGAGTATTAGTTATCTGCAAAGATGTATTTTTACAAAAAAATATGAGGTAAGACTGGATCTATACGATAAGGACTTTTATTTGGATAAATGTAAGACAACACAATATTGGGATATGAATTTTTTGTTTCATTTCTTTGAACAGGACATGGAATATTTTAAGAAGCATATTGGAAAGGTGATATTTCAAATAAAGGAATATGAAGAGAAGGAATTTGCTTTATGGTACATAACACATTATTACAAAATCGCAGAATTATTTTTTCGAGACCATATAAATGACATGATACATAATGAGTTTTCTGTATCTTTAAAAAGGTGTGAGGATTTTAAAGTCGTTATTGGCGGATATATGGATGAGCAGACAGTATTACATCAATTGAGAAAGGAATGACAGGATATGAAATACTTTGTTTTCTCAGAACAGATGGAGAACAATCCGATTCCTGATATTAAAAACTGGTTTGGAAAAATAACCTCTAAGGATAATTCAGAACATTTTGATTCTGAAAGAGGCTGGATTTTACTTGAAGCAAAGTTGAAAGCTGAATCCATTTATATGGATATACTGACATTTCCATGTATATTAGTGTCAGAAAAAGTAATGAAAGTAATCTGGATGTATAGAAGGCGAATAAATGCAACGAAGGTGATTCTGCTAGATTCCGACAGTCAAAATTCCATGCTTTATTATTTGCCAGAACTGCCCAGGCATGAATATCTATGTAAGGAAAGCACTTTTGATAAAACTAAGACCAAATTATTAGAAGGAGCATTAGATAACAATAAAATTCAGGATATTCCTATATTTATTTTAGGAGAAGTCAGTAAAGCTACTCTGGTAATCCGTGAAGATGTTGTAGAAAGTCTGATCCGCAGAAATGTAAGGGGGATAAAATTACAGGAATTATCCATTATGTGAGGGGAAAATTATGATTACAAAAGACAATCTTATCATAACTGGTCTTGATTCAGTTATGGAAGTGAATGATTTTTGGTTAAGTATCATACCGAATAATCATGCAAAAGGAATCGTGCATTTGCTGTTGAAGGATGAAATTTCGAGTAACGGGTTATTTAATAGATCTATTTCTATAAAGTATCAGAAAAATGAACAGGAAATCTTGATTTTTTGTGGACTTGTAGAGAACTATACTCAAAAAAAAGAAGGCGATTTATATACGGCCAGTTTATCACTTATATCAGCAAGTATAATATTAGATGAAAAGAAACATATACGGACATTTCAAAATGGGGAACAAACCTATAAAAGTGTAATAAGAAATATATTGGAGCAGGTTCCAAAAGCAGAAGTACTTTTTTGTGTAAAAGACAGGGGGGAAACTCCTATTAAAGATCTATTGGTTCAATATCTGGAAAGTGACTGGGAGTTTTATAAAAGAATTGCCAGTCATTTAGGGGGTGTACTGATACCGGATATAAAAACCGGAGAACCTAAATTTTATTTGGGTTTTCCGGAAGGAAGCAGAGGTATTGATGAAAAATTCACATCTTATACTGTATCAATAGATAAGCGTTACTATGAAAACAGAACAGAGAAAATGCAGAAAGACTGCTTTTTATTTTATAAAGCAGAGTCGGATCAGTTTTATCATATTGGAGATGAAGTAGAAATTAATGGAAGGCAGCTTCGTGTGCTGAGCATTTTCGCAAAAATGGTCAGGGGAGAAATTGTTTTTACTTA
Source organism: Clostridium boliviensis (assembly GCF_033342255.1). Lineage (NCBI taxonomy): Bacteria > Bacillati > Bacillota > Clostridia > Eubacteriales > Clostridiaceae > Clostridium > Clostridium boliviensis. The sequence continues at coordinate 70,288 of NZ_JAWONS010000124.1, read as the reverse complement.
TGAATTTGGAAGGGCAGACCTATATATAAAGAAAAAAGAATATAATCATCAATTAATCGGATCATCTTTAACTGGGACAGTGATTTCTTCTGCTGAGGGAGAGGTTAAAATAGTATACGATATAAATTCAGAAGAGCAGAATATAACAAAAACATATCCATGGCTGCCAGCAATGGGAAATTTATTTTATTGCATGCCGGAGAAGGGCGAAAAGGTGGCTGTCTTATTTATGAATGATAATGAGGCGGAAGGCATAGCAACAGAGTATTTGAGAAACAATGATTTGTCAAATTGTAACGTATCATCTTCATCCGACCGATATTTTACAACAAACCATAGAAAAGAGATGAAGTTAGTTCCGGGTTCTATGAGCTTTGACAATCAAAAGGGAAATTCCCTTATATTAGAAGATGAGAAAGGGATCATACTTGATGGCGGAGATATTTTTATAGAGGCAAAAGGTGAAGTTTTATTATCTGCTGAAGGAATAAAAACTTTTTCTCCATTACAGGCAACATTCATAAAAGGAAGTTTTGGAGGCGGAAGTATTAATATTTGTAAGGATTTTAATTTATCGGGTCCGGTAAAATTCCTTGCACAGGCAAATCCGATTATGGAACAGGAACCAGATAGAGTTGACGGTATTATGGATACTGAAAAAATAGAAAAGCAGGCGTTGGGAATGATTCCTGCTGGAAAAACTGAGGATAAAACAATTAGTCAGGCATTGGGAATGATTGTATAGAGCAGAGGGGGAAGCTTAACATGGGTAAAAATGCAGATACCATTAAAATGGGAGGAAACCGACATGACTGCGGACCAAATGTTTTGAAAAAAATAAGTAAAAATGCACCGGAATTTGATCCGGGTATATTCATAAAAAAGCAGCCAGATAATCATACATTCATTGAAGGGTTTGAAGAATCTTTAAAGAGTATGAATTTTAAGTAAAGGGGTGAAGAAAATGAATGATTCCTATTTAGTGAAAGGTGCAAAAATTAAATGTACATGTGGTTCACAAGTAGGGGAACTGAAAGTGGAAAATAAGAATGTCTGCCTGCTTAAAGTACCAATTGCAACCGTAGATGATTGTGAGGTTGATAAAAATATTCCAAGGTTTGGGATTTGCTCTGTTACCGGGAAGCCTTGTGTTCCAATGATACTTGGAAAATGGCTTTGCCCCCATGAACAGACAAAAATAAATGGAGCCAGTGCCATAACAACGGAATCTGCACTTGTTTGTGGTAAAGGGGGAATCATTCTTTCAGAGACCAATGGACAGGAAGCAATCATGAAGATTTTAAAGAAAGCAGAAAAGAGTCTTAAAAATCTTTTGGGTTTAGGCTGTTCCCCTTTCAGCGGAGATCCGGTTAATTTAATGACCGGAAATTATGTATTGCAGGCTGACGATCTTCATATTGTAGGAAATTATCCCCTGTCCTTCATTCGAACTTATAATTCTCTGTCAGATGAAAATACAGTATGCGGAAACCGTTGGAGTCATAATCATCAGGTTTACTTAATTGATCATCATAAGACCATTGAGATACATACAGGGGATGGAGGACAGGTACGAACCTTTGAAAGGACGGACGCAGGAGAGTATACAACAAATGAGCTGGCAAAAGAATCTTTACGTCTTTCTATGGAAGGTTATATTTATAAAAACATTCAAAATCAGACTTTTCTTTTTAATAAAGATGGATTATGCAAAGAGATAAAAGATAAAAATGAGAATTTTACGGCATATACATACACAAATAACCTTCTGACAAAAGTCCAGAATTCAGCAGGCTACTTATTGTTTTCTTATAATAATGATGGGAAATTAGAATGTGTGAGTGATCATTCCGGGAGGTCTGTTACATTTGAATATAGCAATGGCAATTTAATCAAAGCGGCTAATCTGCTGGGTGGTTTTAAGAAATATACTTACGATGAAAATAACCTCTTAATTGAAGAAATAACGCCATATGGCGTAAAAAAAGTAGTCAACGAGTTTGATCAAGATGGGCGTGCAGTCAAACAGTTATTTCCGGACGGCGGAACCATGGAATATCAATATGATGACGACAGAACTGTATTTGTTGATCAGAATAAAAATAAAATCCGATTTTACAGGGATAAATGGCAGCGCGATTGCAGAACTACTTCTCAAGATGGACAGATAGAAAAGAGATTTAATGAGAAACATCAATTAACAGAAATTACGGATAATAACGGAAATAAAACATCATATGATTATGATGGTGAAGGAAATATGTCATTAATCAAGGATGCTGCGGGTAATGAGACCAAAATAGAATATGACAGATTGAAGCATCCTGTTAAATTAATATATCCAGATGGTACTTTTATCAAGACCCATTATGATCAAAAAGGACAGGTGATTCAAAATATTGATCAGCTGGGGCGGATGTTTCAGTATCAGTATCATTCCAACGGTATGATAAAGACGATTGTTCATCCGGATGCCTCCGAAATGAATGTCGAATTTGATGACAGAGGCAATATTATTGAAGTGGCAAATCCTTTTGGCTCAAAAGTCAAATACGGATATGACCAGTTAAATCGTGTTACTGCAACAATAGATGGAAATGGGAATAGAACTCAATATGAGTATAATCAAAATAACGATATTGTTGAGATGAAAGATGCATTGGGATTCAGTAAAAAATACATCTACAATTATAATGGAAAAATAACGGAAATTATAGATCAGAATGGCAATTCTACAACATGGAAATACAATGACATTAACTGCCCTGTCAAAAAGACAGATCCACAGGGGCGTGAAACAATTCGTCAGTATGATCTGATGTGGAATGTCAGCCAGTACACAGAAGCAAATGGCGCAGTGACAAAATATTTGTATAATAAATCTAACCGCCTTGAGAAAGTCATAGCTCCAGAAGGAGGAGAAACGTCCTATCAGTACGACGGAAATGGAAACCGGGTAAAAACAATTTTACCGGATGGCTCAAGTATACTTTATCATTATGATGCACTCAATCGTATGATACAAATCGATTATCCAAATGAAACTTCCTCTTATTTCCAATATGATTTTTTGGGTAAGATAATCAGGGTAATTGATCCAATGGGTGGAGAATACTGCATGGAATATGATGCTGCAGGGCAAAAAATAAAGCAGACAGATCCATCTGGAAAGAACAGCCGTTTTGAATATAATGAATTAGGTTTGATTACTAAGGTGGTAGAACCTCTGAATCGTATTACTGAGTATGAATACTTTCCAGGCGGCAGATTGAAATATAAAAAATTCCCTGATGGCAGTGAACTGCATTATTCTTACGATTCCAATGGCAATCTTATCGCAAAGCAGGATCATACCGGCTATCAGGTAACATTTACCTATGATGCCCTAAACAGGATTTCTATCATTTCAAACAGCCTGGGACAAAGCAAAGCCTATACTTATGATGGGGTAGGAAACATCTTGTCAGTCAAAAATAATAAAGGAATTGTTACGGATTATGAATATACAAAAAGCGGAGCACTGCAGGCAGTCATTGACCCAACCGGACTGAAAACTCTTTACAGCTATGACGAAGTGGACCGAATTGTTTCTGTAAAACAGATTGCACCACTGACTTTAGAGGAAGAGCTGGAAGAGGCAAGGAATATAAATAAGCAAAAGGAGCTTTTACTGGTACGTTATAAGCGGAATTTAGAAGGCGAGGTAAAATGCTCCGAAAATGCTGCCGGTTTTAAGGAAGAATATCAAAGAGACTATTTTGGGAGAATTCTAACCTACACGGATCAGGAAGACAAGGAAACGCATTATACCTATGATCCATCTGGAAATATAAGCAGTATTATGTTTCCAGACGGAAAAAAAGTTATGATGGAATATAATGCATTAAATCAGCTGGTCCAGCTAAAAGACTGGCTGGGCAGTACAATAATAAAACGCAGCAGCTCCGGAATGCCTGATTACATAACTGATCATCAAGGTAATACAATACAGTATGATTGGAATATTTATGGGAACAGAACAAGAATTACTTATCCGGATGGACAAGATATTGAGTATGAATATGATGATGCCAGCCAAAAGATTAAGAAAATACAATGGGCTGATCAGTTTGTTGAATATCATTATAATGAAGCAGGCTTCTTATCTTCCAAAAAATATAGTAATAAGCAGGAATCTCGCTATGGATATGATTCAATTGGTAAGCTGAAGTATCTTAATCATTCTTATCATAACGGATTTTTAAACTATCAATATGAATACGATTCCGATGGATTGCCAGTAAATATAAACAGGATTTCAGAAGAGGGGGAGGAGCATCTTAGATATCATTATGATAATTTGAATCGTTTGACTGAAGTTTGTAACGGAATCAATACTGTAAGAAAATATGAATATGATTTGTTTGGAAATCGTAGCTTTAAGAAAGAAAATGGAATTGATACAGAGTATCATTATAATGAATTGAATCAGTTAATCAGAGAAGAAACAGGAGATTTAGTCAGAAGTTATGAATATGACAAAAGAGGGAATATACACTGTTGTTATGAAAATGAGGAAATACGAGATAATTACTTTTATAATGAAAGAAATCAATTAGAACAAATCATGAAGCAAAACGGCATAGAGATATCCTATCTTTATGACGGTTTCGGGCAGCGTACAGTGAAACAGCGAAAAGAGCATGTGGAATCTGATTTTTATGGTGATCAAAAGCCTGATGTATCCAGTGTAGAATTTATTATTGATTATACAAGGGGTAATCATAATCTAATTGGGGAGAGATGTGATAATATCTCAAAGAGTTATATCTGGGAATCGCAAAGTCATCAACTGGTCGGATTGATAGAAGACGAGAAAAACTTCTTTTATCAAAATGATTCGTTAGGAACACCGATGCGGTTATTGGGTCAAACGGGTACTGTGAGGTCAAGATATGATTATGATGAATTTGGAAAGCATAGTAGAAAAGCTTCAGGCGAATCCTATTTCGGTTTTACCGGCTACTATTACGAAGATGAAACAGAACTTTACTATGCGGGGGAGCGATATTATAATTCTAATATAGGACTCTTTTATGGGCTTGATTCCGTGAAGGGGAATACCTGTAAGCCTATGACTCTGCATCCTTACCTGTATTGTTTGAATAATCCATTGTTATTCATTGATCCGGATGGTGCAGAACCTGGTGCAATTGACCATGAAGATGGGACAGAAGCACATCAATTATTGGAGGCGTATTTTGAGTATTATTATGAGGGTTTACCATATGTAGCTGAAACCGAAGTATTTATACCTGGCGGAAATCCTAAAGCAAAATCAACTAATGGTAGATGCGACATGTTATTAAGGTATCAAGACCAGGTAGAGTTGTATGAAATCAAACCTGGAAGTCATGCAAAACCAACGTCTCATATGAATGATTTGAAACAAACTGATGGATATATAGCTGGCTTAAAAGATATGTATCCTAGGTATACGGTTTCTCTTGGTACAACATTTAATCCAGACCAACTATATATACCAAGTGAACGATATCCGGATTATTATTATAAATTTCACACTTACTATACCAAGGGTTATTCAAAAAGCTTAAATGGAAAAGAAATTAATAACACTTATACGGGATTTATTTATTGGAATTACGTAAAAAAAGATGAAGAGAAAGATAAACACAGATATATCTGGATTCCAAACCAAAATAACAACTCAGACTCTGGAAGTAATGATAAGAAAAATGATAACGTGATACAATTTCCTGATGTAAAAGGAGAAGATGTAGCTGCAGCAGCAATTATTGGTGGTGTGGCATATGGAATATGGTGGTTAATTAAGGGTGGAGTAACATTCTCTACAGGTATTCCTCTGTTAGCCTGCCCATTTTAAAGGAGGATTATTGTGCAAAAAGGAAAAATAATTAGAGAAATCATTGGAAAAGTATTGGAACCAGAGGGATTTGTTTTTGATAAAGAGATAGAAAAGTGGGGGTTTCTAAAGGAATTTAAAAATAGTAAAGGTGAGATTGCAAGACAAACTATAGCATTTTATTTTAGTAATTATAAAAGAAAGTTATTTATGGTTATAAGTTGCTTTTCTGGAGACTTTGATAGCTATAGGATAAATCGATTTGTCCCAGGCTGTAAAAATGATGGGATTGAATACTCCAAAGATGAAGAGTTTGAGAAAGTGATTGAAACTTATGCTGATATTTTAAAACAATACGGATTGGATTTCTTAAAGAAAATCGCTGAGCCTCCGAAAGAAAATGATTATTTTAGGCAGGAGGATTATAATAAGCTTTTTCAGGAACATGAGACTTTAGCGCAAAAATTTATAACAGAACAGCAGATAAATTTTGATTGTATCACAATAGAAGATGCAGTAGTGTTAATGAAGAATATGTTAACAGAGAAATTGTCGAAACCATTTGAGGATTGTCGGGATCCTTTTCTAGAAATGGCGGCATTTTATGAATGTGTTGTTAGAAAAACCTATCCATGTAAATGGATAATGAAGGATATGAAAACGCACATTATCTGCAAATTAGAAATTGACTCTAAACTAAAACTCCCAATATTTGTGCCTAATGAGATTTATTTGGCATGGAAAAATGGCGTAGATCAATTGAATTCTCTCATAATCTGATAATAATTATTTTGCTTTGAAAGATTTTATTAGGCTAAGCGCAAGACAAACTATAGCATTTTATTACAGCAAAATTTATATGAATATAAACTGCTTTTTCGGAGTTGTTAGTAATTATAAGACAATTAAGTTAGTTCCAGGTTGAATCAGTAATGGGATTGATAATCCCAAAATGAAGTGTTTCATGAAGTGATTAAAGATTATGCCTATAAACTAATACAGTCTGGATTAGATAATTTATTGAAAATCGCTGAGCTTGAATATACCGATTCAATTTTAAAGTTGAGAAAGAAATTAAATCTGATGGAGGAATATAATGGGTCTTTATCTGCAAACAGCTATTGTCTTAAATTGTAAAAAAAACAAAGTAATAGAAGCAGTTAAAAAAGCAGAGAGTATACCTTATGCACAAGTGGAAGCAGAGGATTGCCAGTTTAAGGAAATTAACAATGGAGTGATAATTTTATTTAATGATTATTGCCATGGATTTAAGCCACTTGTAAAAGAACTCTCAATTGAATTAAAGCAGCCGGTAATGTTACTTTATATTGATGATGGAGATTATTGGGGCTACTATTTTTATGAAAACGGCATTAAATTCGACAGTTTTAGTCCGTGGCCTGATTATTATGAGGAAATATCAGGGGAACGGCGGAAAGAACTTGCTGGTCAAAGCAAAATAATATCAAAGTATTTTAATATAAAAGAAGAAAAGTTTATAAAATACTTAGTAACTTGGGAACTTGGGGGTCTTAAAACGAAAGCTTATGAAAACGATGAATTTAAATATGGTGATTGTTGGCAAATGGTAGATTTTATGAGAGAGATCGGTTACCCATTCTCGTTTTAAAGGAGAATTTTGTGCATTTTAATTGTCAGCTAAAGTCTTCTACACAATAAAAACAACGCTAAAAAGGGAGTACGTTCTGAGGCAGTCCCTCAAAAATACTAGTTCGCAGCAGGCTGTCCTTCAGAAGCAGAATAGTCTAGGTCGCTGTATTCTGTAATATCCGGATCATCCTCTTTCATTAGAAATTGATTAGGCAAGAATATATGATGTAGACGGGCAAGTGTAAGGAAAGGCAAAATTCATGAAAAAAAGAGATATTATTAAAGAGATAATTGGAGAAGTATTGGAGCCGGAAGGATTTGCGTTTGGTGAAGATGCAGATAGTTGTTGGTTTATAAAGGAGTTCAAAAATAGTAAGGGAGAAATATCAAGACAAGTTATTAATTTTTACAGTAGTAGGTGGGAAAAAAAACTATTTATAGATATTAACTGTTTTTCAGGGATTTTTAGTAGTTATCGAATAGATAATTTTGTTCCGGATTGCATGGACGATGGACTAAAATATTCCACAACAGGAGATTATAAGCAAGCAGTTGAAATTTATGCAGAAATTCTGAAAAAATATGGTTTGGATTTTTTAAAGAAGATTGCAGAGCCACCAAAAGAAAATGATTATTTTAGGGAAGAAGATTATTATAAGCTGTTTGAGAAGCATGAATTGCTGGCTCTTAGGTTTATGAAGGAACAGCAAATAAAGATAGAAAATATCACAATAAAAGAAGTTGTAGAATTAATAAAAGATATGTTATTAAAACAACAAGGGAAGACATTTGATGATTGCCGGGAATTGTTTTTAGAAATGGCTGCTTTTTATGGTTGTGTGGTAAGAAAAGACTACCCATACAAGTGGTTAATGAGTGATGTAAGAACCCATAAAGTATGTACATTAGAAATTGATCCTAAACAAGCACCGTCATGGTTTGCCATAACTAGAAAAATATCATTATTTATCACTAATGATATTCATTTGGCTTGGAAAAATGGTGTAGAGAAATTGGATTCTTTGATTCTTTGATGGCTTTATTAAACTTTATACCCGTTATTTAGTATGAGAATATGATGTAGACGGGCAGCAAGTGTAAGGAATGGCAAAATTCATGAAAAAAAGAGATATTATTAAAGAGATAATTGGAGAAGTATTGGATCCGGAAGGATTTGCGTTTGGTGAAGATGCAGATAGTTGTTGGTTTATAAAGGAATTTAAAAATAGTAAGGGTGAAATAGCCAGGCAGGTTATTGATTTTTACAATAGTAGGTGGAAAAAAAAACTGTTTTTGAACATTAACTGTTTTTCAGGTAAATTTTGTAGTTATAGAATTAGTGATTTTGTGCCGGGGTGTTCGGACAATGGATTTATGTATTCCACCATTCTAGATTACAAACAGGCAGTTGAAACTTATGCAGATATTTTGATAAAACATGGTTTGGATTTTTTGAAAAAAATTGCTGAACCACCAATAGAGAATGATTATTTTAGAGAAGAAGATTATTATAGGTTATATAATGAATATGAATCACTAACTCAAAGGTTTATAACAGAACAACAGATAGACATGGGATGTATATCAATAAAGGAAGCAGTAGAATTGTTTAAAGATATACTATCAAGACAACAAGGAAAGACATTTGATGATTGCCGGGAGTTGTTTTTAGAGATGTCTGCCTTTTATGGAAACCTGATAAAAAGAACATATCCATATGAGTGGATAATGAAGGATATTAGAACACACAAAGTTTGTAAACTAGAAATTAATTTTAAACTGGCGCCTTCGTGGCTTGTGATTACAAGAAAATCTTCATTGCTTGTAACCAGTTGCATTCACATAGCCTGGAGGGATGGCATTGATAAGCTCGATACACTATTAATCTGATAATGGTAATTTGACAAAGTCAGTTAAATAATCTGTTATTTCCCTACTAACCTGTTCATATTAAAACGGAGATCATAATGCAGAAAGGAAAAATAATTAAAGAAATCATTGGAAAAGTATTAGAACCAGAGGGGTTTGTTTTTGATAAAGAGATAGAAAAGTGGGGGTTTCTAAAGGAATTTAAAAATAGTAAAAGTGAGATAGCAAGACAAACTGTAGCGTTTTATTTCAGTAATTATAAAAGAAAAATATTTATGGTTATAAGCTGTTTTTCAGGAGGATTTGATAGTTATAGGATAAACCGATTTGTTCCAGGCTGTATAGATGATGGGATTGAATATTCCAAAGATAAAGAGTTTAAGAAAGTGATTGAAACTTATGCAGATATTTTAAAACAATACGGATTAGATTTTTTAAAGAAAATTGCTGAACCCCAAAAAAGTGATTATTTCAGGCAGGAGGATTATAATAAACTATTTGATGATAATGAATCATTAGCTCAAAAATTTATAATAGAACAGCAGATAAATTTAGAACATATCACAATTGCAGATGCGGTAAAGCTAATGAAAGATATGTTAACAGAGAAACAGTCGAGACGATTTGAGGATTGTCGAGAGTTTTTTTTAGAAATGGCGGCATTTTATGGTTGTGTGGTAATAAAAACCTATCCATGTAAGTGGGTAATGGAGGATTTTAAGACCCATGCTGTATGTACGCTTGAAATTGAATCTGAAATAACAAAATCATTATTTGTAACTAAAGAGATCTATTTTGCATGGAAAAAGAGTGTGGACAGACTGGATTCATTAATAATTTCTTAATTGTAGAAATAACACCATATGGCGTAAAAAACAGATGGATATATTATTTTTTTGGAACTATGTAAAAAAAGGCTGAGGATAAAAATAAATATAGACAAACCTGGTATTCCTACCGTAGCCTGCCCCTTTTAAAGGAAGATTATTGTGGAAAAAGGAAAAATAATTAAAGGAATCATTGGAAAAGTAATGGAACCAGAGGGATTTGTATACGATAAGGATACTGTTGCTCCTGTTTTTATCCGTAGCTTGTAGTTGGGGAGAGGCTATGCTTAACCGAGAGGATGAGATTGACAGAAGGATTCTCAACATGATTTCAGAGCAAAAAGCGAAAATTATTGATTACAGCATAGAACAACGCAAGAAACTGGTGGAGTGACAGGAGCTGGGACGTAAGGAACAGCAGTTTTTAGGAATGAAGTTTCTACTGCGAAGTAAAACTTATGGTTTAATTTTGCATATAAAGACCGGTCACTTGATAAAAACAAAGATATAAAAATAGGGAGTATTTTTTGTTAAACAGAAGATACTCCCATTTTTTTATACCCCTTTATTATGACCTTTAAATAAATACTTGTGAGGGATAACAATTCATATCCTTTTTTGGTATCTTGTGTGATTAGAAAAGTGAAAGGAGCAACGCCAATGAACAGAAAAGAAAATGGAATCACAAATCCCCGCTTTACTTTGCGGCCGGCCTCTTCTGGTGAGACAAATCTTTTTTATGCCTTATCCAAGGATCTGGATGAAAAGCTTGGAACTGTCGGTCACTTGCGTATTGATTTTGGCAGTAACGGTCATGAGTTCTGGCATACCTGGTGGCCACGTGATTATGAAAGACCATATAGCTCTGCTTTTGAATCTGATTTAAAAATGGTGGTGGATGCTCTCCGGGATGATGGACCTCTGGAAAGTTTCAGTGCCATGCAGCAATATTGTGCCGGACACAGCGGAAAGATCGAGGGCGGATGGCAGCAGAATTACGGTTATGTCATAGAAACGGAGCATTACCGCTACTGTCTGCGCTGCAATCCTGCCTTCGGGGATTACCAGGCATACTTAACGGTATATGGCCTGCAGGTACAGCAGATGAACTTAAAACAGGAAGCTGCTGTGCCGAATGAAACGGCAGAGCAAATCAATGAGCATGAAATTAAGATGGGAGGAATGTAACATGATGAAACATCCAGAATGGCTTAAATTTATGAAGGAATAGTATCCACCTGGTACGAGAATTCGGCTTATCGAAATGAATGATCCATATTCTCCTGTGTCACCCGGCACTGAAGGAACAGTCAATTTTATTGATGACCAATGTCAGCTCCACGTGGATTGGGATAACGGACGCACTATTGCTCTTATTCCTGGTGAGGATCGGTTTTGTGTGATTCCAAAGCAGCTTTATACATTGAAGTTATATATGCCACTTACCGTCACACTCTATGAGAAAAACGAATGGGGAGATACGGAGAATGAACCGGTGGTGCTTGATAACCGAACTGCACTTGCTCATGAAAATGATATAGTTGCCGCTCTTTTGAAGGCGCGGATGCCACAGGAAGCAGAGCGCGGTCTCATGGAATATTACGATGAGGATGACAGTATCAACAGAAATATCCAGTCCTATGTCTTTACGGTAGAACCAGTTAACGGCAAATTGATGGGAGTAGCTGAGTGTCGGGTACATGGTGAACTGACTGCCGAGGAACTTGACCTGTTTAAGGAGTCAATCATTGGTCAGGCTGCAGATGGGTTCGGCGAAGGTTTTGAGCAGAGGCCGATTAAAACTTCGGCTGGAGAAATCTATGTTAGTTTATGGAACGGTGGAAGTAGCTGGAGTATAATGACGAAGGAAGAACTGGAACAGGGACAACAGATGGGTGGTATGCAGCTAGGATAATCAGTCTCACATCGAAATAATAATATAATTTGCGTTCTTTGTTTTCATTGGAAACTAAGAGACGCTCTTTTTTTTACAACCTAATAACAAAATAATTAAAAATAGGTGCAGTCTTTGAAAAAAAGATGGTGCCTTTTTTATTTTCAGCGAAAGGAGTGCAAAAATATGAATCAAAATACAAAACCAACAGAAAGAAAAGGTGCGGGAGCAATCAGTTTACCCAAACGCTATGGTGTCTCACTGCCACAGGATCTCTCACGCTGTGATGGCTGCCCATACCCCCATGTCGGTTTCATTTGCTGGAGTCCGGATGGAACCTGTATGAAAACGGATGTTGATGCGATCAACCGCCGCAGCAAGGGTAGGTGAATAAATGAACAGCATCATCAGCTGGGTGGGCGGAAAGAAGGCGTTGAGAGAGTTGATTTATCAGCGAATGCCCAAGGAGTTCGGACGTTACATTGAGGTTTTCGGCGGTGGTGGCTGGGTGCTGTTTGGGCGTCCCATGGATACTGCCATGGAGGTGTATAACGATTTCAACTCCGACCTGGCAAATTTATTCAAGTGTGCAAAGGAGCAGACTCTTGACCTGGTTCGGGAGCTGAACTTTTTGCCGCTGAACAGCCGAGATGAATTTAGTGTACTGCGCAGGTATCTCTCAAAGAAGGAATTCACCAGCGAGTATCTTTCAAAGGAGCTGGATCTTGCTGAGCGTCACCTACCTCCACCTGATTATGAGGACATACAGCAGATTCTAACGGAGCAAGCGGTAATGAATGACGTCAAGCGTGCCGCTGCATTTTTTAAGCTCATTCGCTACAGCTACGGAAGCGGCTGTACCAGCTTTGGCTGTCAGCCTTTCGATATTCGAAAGACCTTCCATCTGCTATGGCAGGCCAACCTTCGTTTAAGGGACACAGTCATTGAAAACAAGGACTTTGAAGATCTCATCCGGCAGTACGACCGGGAGAATGCCTTCATTTACTGTGACCCTCCTTACTACCAGACAGAAGGACATTATGCGGTAGAGTTCAGAAAGGAAGATCATTATCGCTTGCGGGATACGCTGACAGTCTGCAAGGGTAAGTTTTTGGTCAGCTACAATGACTGCGAATTTATCCGGGAACTGTACCAGGGCTTTCACATTGAAGCAGTCAGCCGTCTAAATAATCTGGCACAGAGATATGACAACGGAAGTGAATACGCGGAGGTATTCATCTCCAACTATGACACCGGGGAACGGTTGAGGGATAGGCCAATACAAATGAATCTTTTTGATCCTGAACTTTTTTTCAGTGAGTCTTAACCGGAAAAAACAAATATGAAGGAGAAACTTATTTTGAAAATTATGAAAACAAAAGCGGCAGTCGACCACCACGGGCTTCTGACTATTCCTGTGATTCCTGCCGGACTTAACCCTGGTGAACAGGTTGAAGTGGTGCTTGCATCCAGTGGAGATGAAGCAGCTCCACTTCTTTTACTTACGCAGGCAGGGATTGAAGTTGCCATACCACTGTGCGCTCTGCCGGAGGAGGTTACGCTGGATGAGAAGGATGAACCAGAGGATGAGGACGGTCTGAATCTTCCCGGAGAGGTGCTGGAGGGGGCGGGGATTTCTGCAGACAGTGATTTGGAAATCATCTGCGGCGATGGTGCGATTGTTATTTTAGCCTCGGATATTTTAAAACGTCTGCCGGAGGAACTAGCGGGGCTCTTTCAGGAGCTTGGAATTCACCCCGATACCATTCGGGAGGTAATGAGGAAGGAAGGATACTATTTATGAATTCAAAAAAAACATACCGAATTATTGACTGCAAGGGCCGTGTACTGATTCCAAAGGAGATGCGATCCGCGTCTGGATTGGACTATGGCGATATCGTAAAGATGAATGTCCGACAGGGTGCAGTCAGTATTCAAAAGGTGGAGCTCATCGAGGTGGGAGATCAGTCCCCGGAAGCGGTGGAAGCCTTCGTCCGTGCAGCCATTAAGCAAATGCCGGACGGCACACGTCTTGGACTGATCGGTGAATTGACTGAGCTTCTTAAGCAGCGGAAGGAGGACTAAGCTATGGAAGAAAATATGCTTTTTACCCCTCTGGATTGCCGGCAGATTGGATATGACTTTTCTATTGCCGGCAAGGTTGTCATACTTTGCGCCTCTTCTCTGCCTGAAAATGATAGAAGTGCGGAGAATCAGCTGTATTTTTGTACCGGAGGTTTCGGCAGCAAGCCCAATCCCAGCGGACGGGCGGTTTTTGCCGTGTCTCTGGAAAACGGGGAGCAAACGCGCTGGAACCGCAGCGATATCATGGGCATTGCAAAGCCGGAAATTCTCACAGACCATGCCAGGCTCCAGCTTAGTCAGATACGCCCGGCAGGAGCGCTGGATTTAAAAAGCCATCAACCGCAATACAGTGGCTATTGTTTTCTGCCAGATGGTCGCTACACCTCCGGCGTATGGCTTTGCAGCCAAAAGGAAATGCAGGAATTTGTTGAAATGCAGATGGATTACCAGCATAGAATTATGATCTGCGACCGGAATGACTTCTGCGTATTTGAGATGCAGGAGGGAAAGCTCCTTTATCCAACGCAGGAAATGCTGGAAGCACATCAAAAGGAACAGGAGCAAAATGGCGGCATGGAGTTTAAGCTATGAAGATTACATACTTAAATGCTTTTATCAAAAAAATGAAAGGAAGGTACTCTCATGACAGATAAAAAAAAGAAGAGGGTCGGCGTGCTTGCCATCCTCCTTCTATTCCTGCTGCTTGGCGGCGGTTTTTTTATTTATACCCAGGAGCGTCCGGAATTGTTTATACCGAAGGATGAAGTTATTACCCGCGGTGAATTTGCCGCAATTTTAGTACGAGACATTCCGTTGGATACGACGGATGCAAAAATGGATACAGCCAACTTCCCGGATACCCGCGGTCACTGGTCGGAGAAGTATATTGAGGCACTCATCAATGCGGGAATCATTGATCCTGCTGATTATCCGGATGGCTTTAAACCAGATGAACCAATTACCCGTGCAGAGATTATCAAGATGCTGGTGCGTATCAGCGGAAGGGATGAGGAAGCCAAGAATACCAAAGGTCACAGTGGATATGACGATGACAAGGATATCAAAAATGGTGATAAGGGCTACGTCATTATCGGCAGGGAGGATAACATTATTGGAGATGAGGATGGCGGCAAATTGAAGCCGAATAAACCAATCACCAAGGGGGAAGCAGAAAAAATGATTGATAAGACAAAGCCGCTGCCTATTCCAACCTCTGAAATACCCAAACCAACTCCAGAGCCCACTACGCCTGTTCCAGTGGAGTCAACGCCAATGCCGGTGGAGCCTACGCCAGAGAAGCCTACACCTACACCAAAACCCGGACGGGATTCGGATGACCACGGTGATTCCGGCGGTGGCTCCTATTCCTATCCAGATACGCAGGTGCGCTTTGAATTTCCCGTCACCGCTCATACCGATACTGAAATTAAAATCATGCCGGTATGGAAATACATGGAGAGCTTTTCCTGGTCATTGACGAAAACCACTGCAGATGGCTCCGAACAGCCAATGGAGCTTGCAGGTATCGGCACTCTCGGTCTGGAGGGAGGAACGCTCCAATTTAGGGAGCCAGGAAAATACACCCTGACCGCAGCTGCAAAAAGTATCAGAGGAATAGAAACTCTGCTGGCTAAAACAGTGACCATTTACCCGACGATTTACCTGACCTTTGCCCTGCCTGATACGACTCATACAGACAAATCCGTTACGCTGGACTATTCGTTGGAAGCACTCTATGGATATGACATTGTGTGGACGGCAGAAAAGGACGGAGAAGCGGTTCAGCCAGCCGATATTCTGGACGGTACTCTCTCTAATGAGGGAGGCAGCTTTGTCTTTAAAAGCAAGGGCACATACACCCTAACTGCAACGATCATGGATGAAACCGGGCGCATCTTTATCCATACGGAAAGAACAAGAGTCTATCCTGTCGCGGAGATTGCATTCACGCTTCCAGAAGCGTCTCACACCGATACCGCCTTGGAAGTTACTGCAGCACAAACGAATGCAGATGGATTACCTGTGGTCTGGAGCTTAATGAAAAACGGCGGATCGGCTGAAATCAAAGACGAGCTGGAAGGTTCCCTGACCAATGCGGGTGGAAAGATTCGATTTAAGGACAAGGGCGTGTATCGGATCACCGGAACGCTAACTGATGAAACCGGCAGAGTCTTTGAGGCTTCGCAAACCATTATTATTTACCCGGTAGGCTCCGTAGGTTTTTACCTGCCAGATATTACGCACACGGACAAGAGTGTTCAGGTAGAAGCTACATTCCAGAATCTTGGGACTTCTGAAATCCAGTGGTCACTGACCCGAAACGGTGAAGACATCCCTCTTTCTGATTATATTGAAGGAACGCTGACCGATAAAAACAGTACTGTCCGCTTTAAGAAAAAGGGAGATTATGTTTTAAAAGCTGCCTTTACAGACCCTGCCGGACGCAGCTACAGCTATACCTCACCCATTAAGGTTTATCCGGTTCCAAGTATTACCTACCAGCTGCCGGAAACAGCCCATACGGATACCCCCGTTTCTGTGATTCCCAAAACCATAGATTTGGATGGTTTAACTGTGGAATGGCTGTTAGAGAATAGCTTTGGATTCCAGAATCTTGCGACTTATCTTGATGATGAGCTGACAAATAACGGCGGAACCATCCGCTTTAAGCACGCCGGAGTTTATGAGCTCATTGCAAGAATCACCGATGAAACCGGGCGTGTATTCCTGTATGAAACTGGAGGGAAAATTGAAGTACTTCCGGTACTGTCTCTTTCCTTTGAACTTCAGGAAGCGACTCACACCGACCGAACGATTGACCTGCGCACTCGCGGTAACAATAACACACTGCCGATAGAATGGACGCTCACAAAGGATGGAAATCCTGCGGAACTTACCAATGCGCTGGAGGGCAGCCTGAATGCCTATGGCGGGAAAATCTGTTTTAAAGAAGTGGGAACTTATACCCTGACAGCTTCTATAACGGACGCATTGGGGCGGATATTTTCCTACAGTGCAAGTACTACAGTCTATCCAGTTCCTGCGATTACGCTAAATGTACCTCTCGTCTGGTATACAGGTGAAGCTGGAACAGTCACCGTCAGCGGTACGGACCTGGAGAATCTCACTGCCAGCTGGAAGATTATTCAGGACGAAGGAGGGGTGGAGCCTTATGGAGTCTACGCCTCCGGAACCCTTACCAGAATGGGCGGAACAATTACATTCCCTGCAAAGGGGAAGTATCAGCTGATTTTGACAATGACAGATCCTGCCAGCCGTACCTACGAAAGAACCCAAAGCTTTACCGTATACCCAATCCCTGATATGAACATAAATATTCCAGCATTGACCTACAGCGGAGATTCTATAGCGGTCGATGCCACAGGTTCCGAGCTGGATAATATGAGTATAGCATGGCTCCTTTCAGTGGATGGCGGGGCAGCAAAGCCCTATACCCAGCATGCTGAGGGCTCTCTTTCTACTGATGGCGGGAATCTGCGTATCTCTACAGACAAAACAATAGCTGTAAAGCTGATGGCAGAGGTAACTGATTCCAACAGTCGGAACTTCACCTTTACTTCCAATACCGGAACCATCAAGCCCATTGCCAGATTCCCGTTTACGGTTCCATCTAACGTTCACATTGGTTCCAGTTTTCAAGTATTCCTGCCGTCAGCTACCGGACTGGACGGTAGAATCCTTTCTTGGTCATTAACAAAAGGAGGCAGTACCGCCAGCTATACCGGAAGCCTATCTAACAGCGGCGGTAATATTTCTATCAATGTCACAGGAAGCTATATCCTGACAGCCAGCACTACTGACAGCATGGGCCGAACCTTCAGCTATTCCCAGAGCTTTGCGGTCACTAATAATGCGCCGAACAAGCCTGTAGGATATGCCTCAGTCTATAGAACTGCTCGGAGCGGTAAGCTGTTGGTAAACATTACAGCATCAGCAACAGACCCGGATGGTGATGCAGTAACGCTGGAATACTCCGGTAACACTGCTGATAGCTACTATGCTGTGGGTACCCATACCGTTAGGGTTCGTGCCAAAGATGCATGGGGGCTGTATTCCGACTGGATGGATATTACCTTTACCGTAACCAATTCTGCACCCAGCACTCCAGTCATTACCCGAACACCAAACGGAAACAGTATAGCCCCTGGTGTTCCTGTCACCATTACTGCTTACAGCACAGACCCGGATGGTGATGCCATTACCTATATTTGGGAGGGACGCCCTGCTGAAACCAGCATAGCGTATCCGCTGGGCAAAAATGTGGTGCGGGTAAAAGCAGTGGATTCCACCGGAGCCGAATCCTCCTGGGCAGCCATTGTATTCTTTGTAGCTGACCCAAACCGCGGTGGAGGTATGACCCTGACCGGTCCGGAGTCAGTGATTTTAGAGCAGGGTATTTCCGGTGCAACCATCACCAATTATACCTTTACTGTGCCGCCGGTATCAGGGCATTCCGGCAATGACTATGGCCGTGTCCGAGGCTACAACATCCTGACCCGGCAGTGGGATCAGCTGGATTACGGAACAACCACCAACGGCATTACCTTCAGCCGTTCACTTTCACCCGGCATCTACAGTCAGCTGGAATTTTACTACTACACAAATCACAATTGCATGTACAACAAGAGCAATATTACCTACAGTGTTGAGTTTTACTTCCAGTAAGGAGGTATCTATGGAAGCAATCCAAATCAAAAAGAACCGCATCCTCTACTATGGAAACACTGCGGGGTACCTTGATGCCAAGAGGAATACGGCCATTGTTGATCCCATGTTTGAAAATGATGAGCTGAAATCCTATTTATCCAACGTCAGAGGACTTGATATCCAATGGATACTCGGCACCTTTGACTGTCTGGCGGTAGGAACGCCCGATTCGGATGGAAACCTTCAGGTACTGAAAAAATGCAGGGTGTATCAGCTAACGCCGGATACCAACGTGATTATGAAATTCATTGGTTATGATGATTTTAAGAAACGCTTCGGGGAACCGGACCCGGCAAGCTATCAGGTAGTATATGACAGCGAGGTGGAAACCAACGATCTGGAGGTGCTCTATACCAAATTTAATCTGGAGCATCTGAACGGCTATAGAGGGCACAGCCTTTCTATGTCAGATGTGATAGAGCTTTATGATGCTTCCGGCAGCACATTTCACTACGTCGACCGCTTCGGGTTCCGGGAGATAACATTTCAGGAACCGGAACTAGAACAGATGCAAGGTCCGCAAATGAATATGTAACCTAACATGCAGCCAAAAGGCTGTTTTTTTCATTTCAAATAATAGGAGGATATTGACCATGAGTAGAAACCAGGCAGTGCCCAAAACTCCTCAGTAGATTCAGCCACTGCCCATGAAGGTAGATGTAAAAATCGGCTCTATTCGTCCGGAGGACAATATACGAGCCATTGCATCCGTTAACTTAAATGACTGCTTTGCCATCCGTAACGTGAAGGTCATGAACAGCACCAAAGGTCTGTTTGTTGCCATGCCAAGATACAAGACTGGCAACGGCGAATACAAAGATATCTGCTTTCCGGTTACGAAAGTATTTCGGGAACAATTAAATCAGGCAGTTCTTCAGGCTTACGAACATGTTCTAACACAAAACCATGAACAAAACCAGCGGAAAGCGGAGATGCCCACTTCTGACCAAATGCCAGAACAGAATACTGGCATACAAATGACAGGGCTTTAAGGTTCAACGTTTTTTCATCTGATATTAAATAATTATTTTGGAGGGAAATTGTCATGAGAAATCCATTAAATAAGGTAAGATACAAAATGTCAAGTATTTCTATAACTATTGAAAGAAAGCTGGTATCTCTTTTTGACAAAACAAAAGACACTCTGACTGTTTCAAACGCATGGAAGCTTCTTAACTCCCAGCGTGGGGAAGGTTTTGTGGATACTGCTATCAAAATTTTAATTTCTGTAGTCATTGGTGCGTTGGTGTTGTCGGGACTCTATGCCCTGTTTGGAGAGACGGTATTGCCGACTCTGAAAGAGCGCATTGTAGATATGTTCAACTACGGTGGATAAGTGAAATTGTTTTCCGTGATATAATTTTTCTGTGTAATAAAGCACAGAAAGGATAAAAACATGGAAAAACGATTTCAAGTAAAAAGGTTTCTGTTTGAAACCTCAATGGATGTGGCGGTTTGTAGGTTCATGCTGACAGACCGCATCCTTCCCTTGCTAGTGCCCAACCAGTATATCGAAATGAAAAGTGTCAACAAGTTTGGTACAGGCAAAAATCGTGCGTATTTTTCAACTTCCTGCATGAAAAATACCAAGCGGAATATGACACAGCGACAAACAGACAGGTGCTAGCTTGTAGACTATCCCATCTATGGAGATAGGGAGAATCTTAAGATACTGAATCCACAGGAGAGTCTCTGATTCAGTACAATGACCAGCTATGTGAGTGCCATTACTGACTTTTATCGTTGGCTTGATCAGACCTATAGCAGTGAAATGGTGTTTTATGAGGGAGAACGAAGATGCAGGACGCAATCCTATTTTTATAGACAAATCTATTCATACAAGTATAAAGCCCTACAATGGGAAATATGTGGTTTTTATTCTGACATGGAAGCAGAATGGCGGAAATATGGAGCCAATCCTTCGCTCAATTCACATAGAAGATACGGGGGATTGCCGGATACCTTCTGAATTGCTTTGGAAACAACAGACAGCGGCTATGGAGTTGCAGGAATATCTGCCAGAGGAAAAGAGGGGCAATCTTTTTGTTTACCGCAGGGTATTGCACTACAAGAAAGGCGGCACTTCTTGTCCGGGTAGAATTCAAACTGTCTTTCAGAGCGTGGTAGAGTATCACTTTAAACGAATCTGCAAGCAGTACAATATCTGGGATGAAAGCGGAAAGATTTACAACCTGACCTTCCATCAATTTCGGCATAATGGCATTACTGTCAGGCTGGAGGCGGGCTTTACGCTGGAGCAGATAGCCGATATGAAAGGCCATCACGGAACGCTATGATATGGAATTCCTATGCCCACCATGACTTGAAGCCTAAGACCATCCTGTAAAAGCAGAAGTATGTGCTGGTTGAGCCTGCATCTAATGAAATTCCGTACATTCTCTTTGGCGGACGGATTTTGGGCATGGAGGAAGTGATGGAAAAAAGACTGCTGAAAAATCTTCGTGACCGCAGGGCTTTGGGTGGAATCTGCAGCGATGTTACCGACTGTAAAAGTGATATGTGGGATTGCGTGGAGTGTGAACATTTCATACCGGACAGAACTGCTTTCCTATTTTAAGGAGCAGGCTGATTCGTGGAGGACAAAGGCAGACCTTTTTTCAGAATTTCCGGTCATTCATGCCAATGCACTGAGAAATGCAGGGGTGTTTGAACGTACCGCAGCCAAACTGACAGGGGTGAGAATATTGAATAACAAAGTGCCAAAGGAACTTCAGGCAAAGCAGGAACAGCAGCGTCAAATCACAATAAACACCGTGTTGGGGGCGATTTCGGAATTGAGAGCCGAAGGCCATCAATTGACGATTAAAAATTTAATGGAGTATTCAGGGCTTTCGCGATCCGTCTTTGTCAAGAAGCATATCCGGGATGTTTTGGTCAGTCAAGGAATTGCGACAGAAAAGGAAAGCGGGTCGTCTCAGATAAAGAGTAAAGCCTCTTACGGGTATGCGCTGAAACAAAAGCTTGAGAAGAGGAACGACAGATTTTTCTGCTTAAGGAAGAAAGAATGAATGCGAATTGCTGCAAGGCAGATTGTTTTTCTTGATGCATAGTCAGTGGTCGGAGTAAGTAAACATATGTAATAAAATAAATAAATGGATTTTAGATAAAAATCACCATCTAATAAAATATAAAATTAGATAATGATTTTTATTTAAAATAAGATATAATATAATTAGGAAGATTCAATAGAAAGTTGGGAACAAGAGTCCCCGAACTTGGATATTATCTGATTGTGACAGATACGGATAAAACAGAGATGAATTACTTTGAGGGTCTAAGGGACAGTATACCGGCAGAACCGAAAGACCGTCTTGTGATAAAGGTTGAAAAGGCTAAGACTGTGGAACTTGTAGAACGTGTGTTGGAGCTTACCAATAAGGAACCGCAGTACCGAGTTCCCTGGATTGTCTTTAATAGAGATCAGGTGAAGGATTTTGGAGAAGAAGGAAAGGCGATTCAGATAGCGGAACGATGCTATAAGAAGTGTGTGGATGATGGGAAGGAAAAGCCATCGGAGATGTGGCCGGCCTGTATGGTGCAGCGGTTGGTGGAAGAGATACAGGAGAAAGTAGGGGAGAATGAAACAGGTACATGAATATATAGAAGAATGGTGTGGAAACGATAGTATTAAAAAGTATTTAGCAAATGTTATTCTTGCAAAGCAGGAAATAAATTTGGAAGAAATTATTGACAATATATTTGATATTTACAGAAACAAAAAAGATATTACTATAGTTGAACACGACAATGGGAAGAGCAGTCCATTACAATTATGTATTAACAATGTTAAAAGACCCCAAAATATAGGAGCGCTTTGCGATGAAACCGAATTTGAACTTGGGAAAAAATTGAATGTTTTTTATGGGGAAAATGGTTCCGGTAAATCCACATATGTAAAAATATTCAGAAAATTGTCGGAAAATTATTTTACTAATGCGAAGGATCTCAGTTTAAAAACCAATATATATAAAGAAAAAAACGAGAATCTGCAAAGTTTTTGTATCAGCTATCAAAATGGAGATAGTAAAGTATCCGAAGAAGATGTGGATATTAATGCGTACCACCGGGAATTATCTAAAATTAACGTTTTTGATTCGGATTCCTTGCAGCCGCTCTTAAATAAGGATTTGTCTTTCAGCATATTGCCAAAAGGATTGGATAATTTTGTGAAATTGACAGAACTGCTTGGTAATATAAAAAAGCAGATTTCAGAAAGGATACTGGTTTTAGAAAATGAAATGTCTGGTGTTTTTCAAGATAGTATGTACAAAGAAGTAATTGAAAAGATCAATGAAATAGCCGAAAAGGCAACGACAGAAAGTGATGTGATTGATTTCTTAAATAAGCAGTATACATTAAAAGAAAATTTACAGTTAGAAATCGAGAATAAACAGTTGTCGATATCTCAAATGAAAACGACAAATCAGGCCAATTTAATACAGATATTGAATGCTCAACAAATAAAATTGTCAGAATTATCAAATGCTTTCAAAAGTATTGAAAAAGACTTTTCAAATGAGAAAATATGCAATGTAGTAAAATTACAAGAGCAGTATAATAGATTGATGAGCGAAGAAAAAACTGAAAATGAAAGGTTAGCTACACAAGTCAATAATATTACTATTAATTCAGAATGGAATAGTTTTATAAAAGTAGCGCAAAAGTATTATAATTCTCAGAAACAAACTTTGCCTACAAGTGGGAATAGATGCATATTATGTGGCCGACAGATAGAGCAAGAACAGGAGGCCTTTATAAAGTTTTGCTTTAAACATTTGGAAGGTAGTGTAAATAGTCTGAAAAGCAAACTGGAAGGGGACATTAAGAGAGAGATTCCAACGGATAAGCATTTGAGGTTATCTGAAGCAGACAAACAATTATTTGATCAAGATAGAGCAATCCTTCTAAGTAAAATTGAAGCCATATTGGAATTGATTGAAAAGAACATCACTTTATTTAGAAATTGTGTAGACAATAATAAGGAGGTCCCGAATAGCTGTAAGATTGATTTTTCTGGTTTGATATTAGAGCTTGAAAAGGCGCATATGGAAGTGTCAGAGCGGTTAAATCTGTTGAGTAAGTCCAATGGCGAAATATTAGATAATATCAAAAAGCAAGAAAATGAATTAAGAGAATTGGAGAATGCCTGCTTATTATATGAGTCTCAATTAAAATTCAAACAGCTGTTTGACTGTCGGAACAAGAAAAAAGAATATGGCGAAATACAAAAGAAAATGAGAACAACTGAGCTTACAACAAAGTCACAAGAGGCTTTTAATGACCTAATTGGAAGTAATTATCAAAAGATATTCGAGGAATATTGTGTACGTTTAGGAATTAAAAATGTCAGTGTAAAACTTACTCCTAAAAGGGGAGAAACAAAAAGAAGTAAATATCTGGTTTCAGAAAACAATGCAATAACTGATATTATGAGCGAAGGGGAGCAAAAGGCCATAGCCTTGGCAGAATTTTCTTCGGACTTAAAAATCAGAGAAAATATGTGTACGGTGCTTTTTGATGACCCGGTCACTTCTTTTGATTATAAAAGAGCAGAAATTATAGCAGAAATCATATATGAAATTTCAAAAGAGAGACAGGTTGTTGTTTTTACACATAACATAATGTTTTACTATAAAATTTATTCGCTAATTGAAAAGGAAAAGGATAAAGAGAATAGACTTTTTAAAGTGGATGAGTTTGATAGAGACAATAAGGGCGTGATAAGCCATACGGATTCGGGCAGGCTTGAAAATTTAAAGGATGTCACGAATAGAATAACTAATAGCAATCAAATCATCAATAGTAAGAAGTGTATGGGCGATGAGTTAGAACGAAATTTGCAAATTACATATTCGGATATTAGGACTTGGTGTGAGCTGATTGTGGAGGAGGGATTTTTGCGCGGTATTATCAGACGGTATGAACCTAACGTGAGGTTTACAATGGTACCGAAAATAAATCCGGATTTCGTCGGTGAATTACCAAAAGTGCATTCATTATATGAAAAAGCGTGCAGATATATGACGGGACATAGCCAACCTGTAGAAACATTAAATACAAAACCAACCAGAGAAGAATTTAAAGAAGATTTTGTTTGCATTACAGAAATTTACGAGAAATTCCATTGAAATATATTTTGACTTGTAAAAGAAATATCAGATATATAAAATAGAAGGGTGGACGGAGGATTATGGGGCAAGTAGGTTTTGCTAAAGGACAACTAATAAGTGAAATGGCTGAAACAACTGGTTTTAAATCAGGGCTAAGTTTTTCTTATCAACGAATGTTAAAAATTGTATCTGATGAATGTAAAAGAATTTTAGAACGAAATTTGTATTCAGTTGTGGGGCTTAGGCCTGAAGAATATGAAGAAATATATTTTGATGTATTGCAAGGTACAGGATATGCCCCACAGACAGCTTCGCCATATATGCATCTTTTTTCATTAACTTTACAGGATATGTTTGCTGATGACAAAGAGAAATTTGATATTGGACTGAAAGTATATGAGGAATATGGAGTATGGATGAAAGAAGAAATAGATGCTCTGGAAAAAAGTGGAGAAATTCGCTATGGAATGATTATTTCACCTGAACCATATTTAGAAAGATGTAAAATAAAATATGGGAAATTTGGTTATGGGGTTGCTTTGCAAGTTTTAAAAAGTCAAATCAATTATCAAAAATATAGTCCTTGGTATTCTACCAGAAGAGTTAATTGGGAAAATAAAGTGGAATTAGAGGATTTATTTAAAAGTGAATCACTGAAAACTTATTATGGAAGTTTTATCGATCAAAGATATATTGATTATTTAAGTAATCATTTAGATGATATTGGAGAAATTCACTGGAGAAAATTTGAAGCGTTAACAGGAGAATTTTTCAAAAAAGAAGGATATGAAGTTACATTAGGACCCGGGAGAAACGATGGTGGTATTGATGTTCGGGTATGGAAAGAAAAAGAAGACAAAGAAAACCCACCGATGATTTTAATTCAGTGCAAACGGCAAAAAGACAAAGTTAAAAGCGAAATAGTAAAAGCATTATGGGCAGATGTATTATATGAAAAGGCAGAGTCAGGACTAATAGTTACGAGTAGTGAGGTTGCAATGGGTGCTAAAGAAGATTGTAAAGTACGTGGTTATAATATTGATTTTGCAGAAAAAGTTACTTTGCAAAAGTGGATTACAAGTATGAGGTCGAAGGATATTGAGATTATTGTATGAGGAATATATTACAAAAATATATTCTTTTCCGATCAAAAGAATAGTTTGACTACAAGAATGAAAATCTCTTAAATACTCTAAATAATTGACACGATTAAACTTAACGGTTTGGTCGTGTTTTTTATATATCAAAAATTAAGGAAAGGCAGGTAAAACAATGGTTTACACAAGTAACAGATTTGAGTTTTGTATTTATTTACAGGGGGATTTTCTCTATCGAGTGAATGAACGGTGCAGAAAAGTATTACCAACTTTGAAAGAGCGCATTATAGATATGTTCAACTATGGTAAGTGATTGGCCGCATCTGATACAGGGCGGCTTTTTTGTTGCTTTGCTAGTTGCAGCTGCCATATGGGATGCAAAAAAACAGATTATTCCTGACGTGATTTGTCTTGGAATTGCTCTGACCGGGCTTTTGGACTTTACACCGGAAAAATTGTTTGGACTGTTAACCGCTGCAGTGTTTCTGTTTCTCGCGCTTTTCCTGGGTGGTTTATTCGGCGGCGATATTAAATTTTCGGCCGCAGTGGGTCTGGTATTGGGCTTTCAAAAGAGTATGACCGGTATGATTTTAGGACTGATTCTAATGCTGACATTCCATATGATCCATACTCTGATTTTAAAACGGCACAGGAAGGATATAAAAAAATCATATCCCCTTGCACCTTTTCTTTCAATTGGCTGCCTTGCAGCTTATTTTTTATGTTAGGAGGAACATTCATGCGTTTTTTAAAGAACCGCACAGTACTTGGTATTATTTGTATTATGCTGGCATTACTTATCTGTTTTGGAATTACACCTCTCTATAACCAGAGTATATCGCAAAAAGCAACCATTGTCCGGGTGGTAAAAGAGATTGGAAGCGGAGAGGAGATTACTAAAGATATGGTTCAGTCGGTAGAAGTAGGTAGCTACAACCTACCGGAGCAGGTGGTTCGGCAAATGGATTCTGCCATTGGTAAGTACGCCGTAACAGCATTGTCACCTGGTGATTATATTCTCACTTCAAAACTGGTAACTGCTCCAACAGAGGAAAATAATTACTTATATGACCTTGATGGAGATAAACAGGCTATATCAGTCAGTATCAAAAACTTTGCACAAGGGCTATCCGGCAAACTGGCATCCGGTGATATTGTCAGTGTCATAGCATCAGATTATAAAAAACAGGGGGCAACCGTGATTCCACCAGAACTGACTTATATCAAGGTCATTGGGGTAACTGCAAGCTCCGGTTATGATACATATCAGAATAACATCGAATCCAATCAATCGGCAGAAAAAGAAAAGAAGTTACCTGCTTCTGTGACCCTGCTGGCTTCCCCGGATCAGGCGAAAATCCTGGCAGAGTTGGAAGTCGAGGGCAATATCCATCTTTCTCTTGCATATCGGGGGAGCAAAGAAAACGCAGATAAGTTTTTAGATATTCAAAGTAAACTATTGGAGGCTTTATATCCTTCCCTAAGCCAGAATAGTACCTCTCAGGTAGACAGTACAGTGCCAGAAGAACGTTCTTCTGGTGATACATCATCAAATGACAGCTCTGAAACAGACACATATGCCAATTCTGCTGTAGAACCGGAAAGTGGGGGGAATGAATGTTTAATTTTATGAAAGGAAGTCTTTTTTTCAGGAATCAGATGAAGCCATCCCAGGAGGACTTAAATCCAGATGTTCAGATGTTAGCGGTGTGGGGCAGCCCTGGCAGTGGAAAGACCACAGTCAGTGTACGGCTTGCCAAATATCTGGCTGCTCATAAACGCAATGCGTTGTTGTTTTTATGTGACATGACGGCACCGATGCTGCCATGCATATGTCCGCCGACAGATCTGGAATGTGAACGTTCCCTCGGAAGTATTTTGGCAGCAACTCATATTACAGATGAGCTTATTCGTCAAAACTGTATTACCCTCAAAAAGGTGGAGTATTTGACCATCATAGGAATGAAGAAGGGAGAAAATATGTATACTTACCCACCCTATACCACGGAGCTGGCGACGGAATTAATTAATCATCTGCGGGTTATTGCCCCTTATATTATCATTGATTGCAGCAGTCACATTGCCTATGATGTTCTTTCTGCTGTATCCCTTCTGGAGGCTGATTCGGTTCTTCGGTTGGTAAATTGCGATTTGAAATCAATCAGTTATCTGTCCAGCCAGCTCCCACTCCTAAAGGATCAGAAATGGGATGCGGATAAACAGTATAAGGTTGCATCTGATGTAAAACCAAATCAGGCAAGCGAGCATATTGAGCAGGTGCTTGGCAATGTAACCTTTAAACTTCCGCATTCTAATGAACTTGAGAAGCTGGGATTAGATGGGAACCTCCTTGGAGATCTTTCGCTTAAGGACAGTCGGGGCTTTCGGAAGGAGATAGCGGAAATCGCAAAGGAGGTGTTCGGCGTATGAGAAAAGAACCCGTACAAACGGATATTCTGTTAAATCAAAGCACAGACGGTAATCAGGAACTGTTTTTTTCTGCGGAAGGGTCGATCAGAGAGTTCCGTCAGGTGCTCAAAGAGGTGCAGTCCTATATTTCCAGTAAGTATGCAACTTTAATCACCGACGGAGATAGCGAAGAAGTCAAGTCCCAGGTGAAGCGCTATATCAGCAAATATGTTCAAGATTACCGCCTGGCAGTTGCCGAAATGACACAATCCCAGCTGGTTGATGCCCTTTACACTGAGATGGCAGAGTTTTCTTTCCTGACTAAATACGTTTTTGGTGCAGGAATCGAGGAAATCGATGTTAATGCCTGGAATGATATTGAGGTGCAGTATAGCAGCGGAGTGACCAAAAAACTAGATGAACAGTTTGAAAGTCCGGCACACGCGGTCAATGTGGTACGACGCATGCTTCATGTTTCCGGTATGGTTTTAGATAATGCAAGCCCTGCAATCTTGGGACATTTAAGTAAAAACATTCGAATTGCGGCTTTAAAATCCCCGGTGGTAGATAAGGAGGTAGGCGTAGCTGCTTCCATTCGTATCGTAAATCCTCAGAGTATGCAAAAAGCTGATTTTATCAAGGGTGGCACAGCCACGGAACCTATGCTGGATTTTCTTACGGAATGTCTGAGGTATGGTATTTCCGTATGCGTTGCTGGTGCTACCAGTTCCGGTAAAACTACACTGGCCGGTTGGCTGCTTACCACAATCCCAGACAATAAACGTATTTTTACCATTGAAAACGGTTCCCGTGAACTGGCACTGATCCGTAAAAAGGACGGCAAAGTTACTAACAGTGTAATCCATACCCTGACCCGGTTCAGTGAAAATGAAAAACAGAACATTGATCAGGATATTCTTCTGGATATGGCTCTGCGCTTTAATCCTGAAATCATCTGTGTGGGCGAGATGCGTGGACCGGAAGCCTATGCAGCACAGGAGTCTGCAAGAACCGGGCATACGGTGCTGACCACCATTCATTCAAATTCCTGTGAAGCTACCTGGCGCCGTATGGTTACCCTTTGCAAGCGTAAATACGATATGGCGGATAACACCCTCATGGATCTGGTCACAGAAGCCTTTCCTATCGTGGTATTTGCAAAACAGCTTGAAAATAAAAAACGGCGTATGATGGAAATCATGGAGTGTGAAATCCTACCGGATGGCACAAGAAACTATCGGAGCCTGTTTCAGTTTCAAATCACGGAAAACCGTGTAGAGGACGGAAACTTTATTATAAGTGGAAGCCATCAGGCAATACAAGGCATCTCTCAAAGTCTGCAGAAACGCTTTCTTGAAAATGGGATGCCGCAGGATACCTTAAAACGGATTCTTGGGCTGGGAGGTGACATAACATGACCACAATTCTTTTAGCCTCCTGTATCGGGTTAATAGCCAGCTTTTTCCTCTTATTAGGCTTAACTCCCATGGAATTTACAGATAGCCTGTTTGGATTTCTGACAAGAAAGAATAAGAGCATTCGTTCCGAAATCAACGAGGCGACCAAGCGGAAAAAGATGTCTCTTTTCCGGCGGGAGATTACAGAGATACAGGAAATTCTAAAGATTACAGAACGGAGCGGATGGTTTTCTCTTGTCTGTGCCGCCTCACTGTTAGGCCTCGCCAGCAGTGTCAGCCTTGCTATACTTATGAATAATGTGTTTCTTGTTTCAGTTCTGGCTGTCGGTATGATGTTTCTGCCATTCTGGTATATAAGGCTGACCGCCAGCCATTACAAAAAAAACATTGCGGATGAGTTAGAAACTGCTTTATCTATTATTACCTCAGCATACCTTCGGAATGAAGATATCGTTACTGCGGTAGAGGAAAGCGTCTCTTACTTAAATCCTCCTGTAAAAAGCGTGTTCGCTGGATTTTTGACAAAGGTAAAACTGGTTAATCCGGATATTGTAGAGGCACTTCATGGCATGAACTCACAAATTGAAAATGAAGTATTCCATGAGTGGTGTGATGCTATCGCAGCGTGTCAGTATGACCGGAGCTTAAAAACGACTCTGACTCCTATCGTAAGCAAGCTGTCCGATATGCGAATCGTTAACGCGGAGCTGGAGTATATGGTGTTCGAACCAAGAAAAGAATTTATAATGATGGCACTCCTTGTAGTCGGCAATATTCCCATTATGTACCTGCTAAACAGAGACTGGTACTATACTTTGATGCATACGGCAGTTGGACAAATTGTTTTGTCGGTATGTGCAGCAGCAATCTTTATTTCAACAGCCTTTGTGATTAAGCTTACAAAGCCCGTAGAGTACAGGAGGTGATGGGTTGATGGGACAACTATTTTTGGTTGGATTCCTACTTGCGGCAGGACTGTTCTTTCTTTTGGCAGATGTTTTGAAGCTCCCCACTTTGAGTACGTCAAAAGCTATGTGGGGAGCAGGAAGTAGCAGTAAAAGAGCTTCTGGAACCGTGGAAGCCTGTTTGATGTCCGGTGCAGTAAGGGTGTCGAAATACATTCGATTGGATGAATATAAGCACAGTCGTATGAGCAATGTTTTAAAAGCGGCAGGTTATTCTGTGACCCCGGAAGTATATGAGGCATATGCCATCACAAAGGCCGGAGCTATTCTGTCCGGAATTATTCCATGTCTGATTCTGCTTCCGTTACTTATTCCTATTGTGGTGTTCCTTGCGGTACTGTCATATTTCAAAGAGATACGAAAGGCTGACGAACAGCTGAAAGTAAAAAGGGGTCAGATTGAAGGAGAACTGCCGCGGTTCGTGGCAACCATAGAGCAGACCTTAAAAGCCAGTCGTGATGTACTGGCGATGTTGGAAACATACAAGAAGAACGCCAGCTCTGCTTTTGCTCAGGAGCTGGATATACTGACGGCCGATATGCGTTCCTCCAACTATGAGGCAGCACTTACTAGATTTGAAGCAAGATTTAATTCACCCATGTTATCCGATGTAGTCAGAGGACTCATTGGCGTCCTAAGAGGAGACGATAGTGCCGTATATTTTCAAATGCTGGCTCATGACTTCAAAGCGCTGGAACTTCAGCGTTTAAAAGGTCAGGCGCAGAAAGTCCCTCCGAAGATCCGTTTGTATTCCTTTGTGATGTTGATGTGCTTTCTACTAACCTATCTGGTCATCATTGCAATACAGATTATGGATTCTTTAGGCAGCATGTTTTAGGAGGGATTTATGGTTAAAGATGAAAAGAGACAGAAAGAGGATAGTGGGAGCATGTGCTATGGCGTATCATGTTCAGAGAGTGGGAGAGATGGAGGACGCTATGTTTTAAAACTTGGACGAGGTGGTACATCTATACTAAAACTCCTGCGTTCTCAGTGTGGGGAGGGATATGTTGATGTGGCGGTACTGGTTCTGTGTGTTATGCTGGTGATTGCCGCCGGTGTCAGTGTTCTGCCGGTATTTATCTCCAAAAACAAGCTGGACATCTATGCAAGTGAGCTTTGCCGTGAAGCAGAAGTAGCAGGAGGTGTTGGGACGGAAACCACCCGTAGAGCACAGATATTAACGGAACAGACAGGTCTTAAACCGGATATCTCATGGTCCCAGACTGGAAAAATCCAGCTGAATGAAGAGTTTACGGTAACTTTAACCATGCAGACAGATATTGGGATTTTCGGAGGTTTCGGCAGTTTTCCTATCACTCTGGCAGCTAAGTCATCTGGTAAAAGTGAGGTGTATTGGAAGTGACAACTGTTAAAGTCGGTGATATACTAAAAAGTAAGAAAGGTTCGTCTTTTCCTCTTACTGTCGCAACAGCCCTTGCCCTTTTACTACTTCTGTGTGTTATTTCGGAGGGCCTCCGATTGATGATTGTCGCACAAGGTGTTCGTGATGCAGTACAGTCCGCTGTGATTTCGACTGTAAATGACAGCTATGATGACGTATATCACGGTGTAAGGGAAGGTTACTCGGGAGCATATCAGCCGTTTGCGGATGATTTTGAGGAAAGTTTGGATTATGGTGATATTTACAGTCGTTTGGATCAAGTGCTTGGATTAAGACAGGAAAAGGGATATCATGTGAAATATGCCGGGAGCACAGCCGAGTTCCGATTGTCAGCTCTATCTGTCAGTTTAGATAACATGCCGTTTGCTCCTGCAATTCCTGACAATTCAAATGGTCTTTTGGTTGATACGACAATACGGTTGGAAGTTCCGGTATCTTTTGGAGGAAATTTCCTTCCGCCAATGACAATAAATCTGAAGGTTATGGCTAAATATATGCCTTTATTTTAAGTTCTCACATATGTACCATAGACTTGCGAAAGTAACTGTGGTAATGTGTGTTACTGAATAAAGGAGAAACTTATACTGAAAAAGGGGGAGATTTGAATGAAACTATCTGACAGCAAAAAGAAATGGTGTATTGTCACAGGAATCGGTTTTATGTGTATCATCCTGGTAATTGCAATTGTTTCCCGATTTAAGACGGAGACACTTGTTGAAGCAGAGGCAACTACCGCTGCGTTGAAAACAACTACAGATTCTCCGACCATTTCAACACAGAGAGTCACGGGAGAGGAAACGACAACTCCGGTTACTACGCAAGAAGTAAGCGTTCAGCCGATTACTTCCACAGAAGCGGGTATACAGAATATGGATACCGGAGATTCAAGTGGTACCGAGCAGAGTATTCAGCCAGAGGTAACAAAACCCGCTGAACCTATAGAAGAAGCAAAAAAAGATCCGACTAAAACACCAAGCGGAGAAAAAGTAACTACCGCGGTGCAGGCGGAAGAGAATAAGGTTCAATCAACGACTGCACCTACGCAATCACCATCAGAATCAGAAAATAATCATGAAGGGGAAATTTATGTTCCAGGTTTTGGTTGGGTAGAAGACAATGGCGGAGGCGTATCTCAAGAGACTATTGAGGATATGTACGAAAATGGAAATAAAATTGGTTCAATGGATTAAAAGTAACAATTATCAGAAAATGCATCGCCTCAAATTTAGGGGTGGTGCTTTTTTTGTGGAAGGGAGCAGTATGAGAGGTATTTTTCATCTGATTCTTATGATTCTTATGGTGACCTTATCTCCAGTAACAGCCTATGCAATCGGCGATGGAAATATTGACAATGGTGCTGCGTCCGTAAGTGCGTAGAAATACTATGCACGCGGATTATTAAGAAATCTGTCTTTGGCAAGACAGTTGTGTAAAAGTATCAAAGGTTATTAAATTAACCGCACGATTACCAACAGACTTATCTGCAATGGAAACAACGCAGGGAGTGTAGCATGTCTGTAACGCTGTAAATGAGCCTAACTATCATGGCTTAGATGTAACGGCAAGGTAAAAAGTTAGATATGAGGATAAAAGTTTTATTACTTGAATGACAGTCTGAGGTGGCATAGTCGAGCCGCTGACGTAAGGATAGTTGTAAAGTCAGAGTGATGTTGAAATTGCATACCCGCCCACGTGCAAGTGTTCATGATACTAACATCAACCACCCATAATAAATGGGAAAAGGCGAACGTCATATCCGACAATCTAACAAGCTATGTTCTTAATGGTCTAAACGGAGATTGCCTAAATCGGAACGCTATGTAAATAGCTATGTGTAATGCCGCAAGGTGATAAATTTCAAGGGGTGAAACTCAAGAAAGATGACACTGAATATCCGACAAGGTAACAGAGTTCCCATAGTAGTCTGCGACTGGGTAATGCCAGTTACACGAGGTGAAACTCCTCATGGCGAAGGGGAACAGTTTATCTTTTAATACAAATTGAAGAAAGGTGCGTGAGGCATTGAGAAATCCGATTGATGTATTAAACAGTTTGAAGTCAAAAGCCTGCCAAGAAAGCTACAGGTTTGAAAGACTGTATCGGAATCTGTATAATCCTGAATTCTATCTTTTAGCATATCAAAATATCTACGACAAAGAGGGAAACATGACAGAGGGTACAGACGGCAAAACCATTGACGGAATGGGTATGAACAGGATTAACGGACTGATAGAACAAATGAAAAACCATAGCTATCAGCCCAATCCTGCACGAAGAATTTACATCAAAAAGAAAAACGGTAAGCTACGTCCCCTTGGGATACCGTCAGTTGATGATAAGCTGGTGCAGGAAATTGTCAGAATGATTTTGGAAAGCATTTATGAGGATACCTTTAGCAAAAATTCTCATGGGTTCAGACCGGAGCGGAGCTGTCATACAGCTTTAAAGCAAATCAAATGTGAGTTTACAGCAGTAAGGTGGTTCATTGAGGGCGATATTAAAGGTTTCTTTGATAACATCGACCACCAAATTATGGTGGCACTTTTGCGTAAAAGAATACAGGATGAATATTTTTTGGCTTTGATATGGAAATTTCTAAAGGCAGGATACCTTGAAGATTGGGTGTACAACAAAACCTATTCGGGCACTCCGCAAGGCTCTATCATCAGCCCCCTATTGTCAAATATTTATTTAAATGAGTTTGACAAATACATGGAGTCCTACAAAAAGGGCTTTGATAAGGGAAATGGAAGAACAGAAAACCCCGAATACAGGCATTGGGAATACAAGTTAAGGTACATTCGACACAAAAAGTATCCAAAAGCTAAATGGAAAACATTGACCGCCGAGGAAAAGAAACCTGTTATCAAATATGCCAAAGGATTGAAGAAACAAATGCACACTCTGCCCTACTCTGACCAAATGGATGAGGGCTATAAACGACTGGTGTATGTTCGTTATGCCGATGATTGGCTGTGCGGTGTGATTGGAAGCAAGGAAGATGCAGAGAACATCAAAGCTGATATTAAACGTTATCTGTATGAAACGTTAAAGCTGGAACTTTCTGGTGAGAAAACACTTATCACTCACAGCAGCAATGACAAAGCAAAATTTTTGGGGTACGAAATCTATACAACCAAGGACGAAAGCATTAAACGTCATAAAAACGGAAAAACAAGACGTACACGCATGGGCAGAATACAGCTCTATATTCCAAAAGAAAAATGGCTTAACAAACTCACTGAATACGGCGCTCTGCAAATCAAATATGACAAGAATAACGGCAATCGAGAAATCTACAAACCTGTTCACAGAAATTATCTAGTCAACAACGACGACCTTGAAATACTCATGCAATACAATTTTGAAATCCGTGGTATGTATAATTATTATTGTATTGCGGATAACGTGAGCGTGCTGAACAACTTCTTTTACGTGATGAAATTCAGTATGTTTAAAACCTATGGGCGAAAATATCAAAAACGCATAGGTCAAATCAGAAAACAGTTTGGGTATGACAAGAAATTCGGGGTGGAGTATGAAACCAAAAAAGGCAAGCAGAAAATGTTTTTTTATAACGAGGGTTTCAAAAAGGAAAATATGCAAGTCGTAACCTCCGCCAGCGTTGACAAAGTTCCGTCAATTAGCAGAAGATATGGGCGTTCCGGCATGATTGCCAGATTAAAAGCCAACAAGTGTGAATACTGCGGTGCGACAGATGTACCAATGGAAGTCCACCATGTGAAAAAGCTTAAAAATCTAAAAGGCAAGAAAAATTGGGAACGTCACATGATTGCTATGAGAAGAAAAACAATGGTGCTCTGTTTAGAGTGTCATCAAAAATTACACGCAGGAAAATTAGACTGAAAATTGATAGATAAATGGAGAGCCGTATACATCGAGAGATGTCAGTACGGTTCGGAGGGGAGTGTCTGAAAACCTACCGCTTTAAAAGGCAGTAAGGCGTTGGGCGCTTACCCTGTGAGGAAGCATGGGACAGGGAACCTCACAAAACAGTTGGACTCCGGGAATGGAAGGGGTTCGGGTAACTGTGGTGGAAGATGAGAGTCGAAAACCGGTCACGACACCCATTGATCTTACAAATAAGAGATTAAGCAATATTTCTTATTCGTTTGGAAAGGTTTGTAAGCTTTCTTATTCGGGTGGATCGGTGCTTAGTTTGAATACAGGAGTATATGTGTGTAAGAAACCGGATCAGTCACTTCCGAAGATTATCAGTTCCCAAAGTCTTGGAGCAGCCAGCATTGAGGCGATAAAAAGTTATTTCACAGATGAGCAGGTCATACGAAGTATCGCTAAACAGACCGGAATGGATTTTAATGTATTGATTGGAGGAAGGTATAAGCTGTTGCTGGAACCAATTATATATGTTAAATTTCAGGGATTATATATGGCAATGACGGCAACAGAAGCAGCCATGTATGATGAATTAACAAGCGGAGCGGTACGTGCTGTGCTTCCAACGTCTGCTTTTCAAAACTTACCTCTTTCCATGTTTTTGGAGGCGGAAGATTTGGGGTATCCAGCATGGAGTGGACCAAAAACAGGTATTCGAACTAATCAGGAAATAAAAACAGCCTTGGGTTTGGGGATTGTTCGATTTAAAGAGACAGATATACCGCCAGAAGCTGAGGATTATGATTACGAATATAGAATCAACACAGAGGTGATTACCTCAGTAACTGTTAGCGGTGGGCAGGCTGATCCAGATAATCCTGTAAAAGTTAAATTTACTGTTGGGAGTGAGATTTATACAGTAAGTGGTGTGTATTATCCGGAGGGAGATAGTCAGTTGGTTTGGGTAAGGTGGACGACACCTTCTACTCCGCAGACCATGATTATCCGTGTATCTGCGACAGGAGGAGGTGTGGTGAATAAGGGGACAATTACCGCAAAGATTGTAGACCTGTTAGGAAACGATCCTCCTAATCCACTGGCGGGTGATCGTAACGACTCATACACCGCCTCATCTATACCAAATAATATTCAGAAGACCTCGGCGTCATGGGGAATCTGGCACCCATGGTGGCAGGAGAATTGGGTGTGGCATGACGGAGATGACGATGATGATGGGTATTGGGAAGATGAGGGCTGGTGGAAATTTGACTGGAATTCATATAGTGCAAGTCTTTCGGCCTCTATGAGTATCACTCCGGATGAAAAAGACCCAACTGCTTCAGACAAAGATTTAAAAAGTGGATACGGAATCAATCAAGCTACAACTGCTCATGTTAGTACCAATCAATCATCAGCTGTGACGAATGCACAGACGGCCTTGACTTATTTACCAGAATTTAATTACCAGAACTATTGGAGGCTGCTTGATCAGACTCAGTCTGGATATTATGCAAAATTTGAATTTCCGAAAAATAAATTTTCAACTTATAAACGGCGGACGCATTTTACTCCCATATGGATGCCAGACGGCAGATATACACCGTATACATGGCTTTTTGATTGCTGGACCCCTGATGGTATGCTATCCATGAATCTAACTGACTCGGTGTATATTCATGGAAGTCTTTGGGATGATTGGCATATCGCTCCTGTAATGCCCTGATTGGCAGAAGGAAAGAGTGCACTGTTAACTTGGTGGTCTATTTTAAAATTAAAGAAAGAGGTGCAATTTCAATGAAGCTAAAACGTATCCTTGTAATCCTTAATATAGTATTGTTGTTGATTTTCCTGTTTGGAATGACTGCACTCGCTGCTGGAAGCGGTGATGTTGCTGGAGCCGTTGAGAGCACATGGAATGATGCGTCCAGCCAAATAAAGACTGTTGTTAACAAGGTGGTATTTCCAGCTATTGACTTAATTTTAGCAGTCTTCTTTTTTGCTAAACTTGGAACTACATATTTTGATTATCGTAAGCATGGTCAGTTTGAATTTGCTGCGCCTGCTATTCTTTTTGCTTGCCTTGTTTTTACATTAACTTGTCCTTTATATATCTGGAGCATTTTGGGTATATAGGCAAAGCAGGAGCCGTTGCATCTTTGTTTTGATGCAACGGCTCAACTTCGTGATAAGTCGTATTATATTGTGTGGTGAAATTAAACACTAACAGAGGGTGTGTTCATAATCTCCTTACTAGAGCAATTTTCACAAGATTAATTCAGTTCTGGGTTTAGCACGGCATCAGTTAAATTCAGAAGGACTCATGTATTTATGAGGGCTGGTGGAATAACCATTTTGAAACTTTACGGTCATGTACAAGGTTTCTTTGTCGCTTTCAAGCTTGACATAGCAAACGCCATTATCAAACTTATTGGTAATGTCAACTTTTTGATCGAACCAGTAAACTAAAACGGAGCCGTCATCCTTATATTCCACTTCTGGGGCTGTCAACTGTTCCATAAGATCTTCTTCCGACGCAGGTATTTCAGTTCCGTCAGGTGCAAATGCAACCCCGCCTCCACCTTGATGCTTCACATTTCCTTCGCTGTCAGTGTAGTCCATGCGGTAACTTCCACTTCCATCGAACTGAATAGTAGCCTCCGTTTGGTCACCGTGAATCCAAAGCTGGAAGATGCGCTGAATTCCACCTACATCTGAGGCATATGCAGCTGTGGCGCTGCCCAAAATCATCACACAGGCAGCAACAGAAGCAATCATCGTATTGAATTTGTGCTGTTTATTTGTTCTTTCCATTATTTCTGCATCCAAAGAAAAATCTTTAGAGGAATGAATTGCAGAAAACGCCTGTTTATATTTTTCCTTATTCGTCATCTTCCCATACCTCCTTTAGTGTGTTGCGAAGCGACATTCTCCCGCGTGACAACCTTACCTTTACATTGCTTGGTGTCACCCTCAAAATATTCGCAATTTCATTTACTGAATAATCCTCGTAATAAAACAGATGAATGACGATACGATACTTTTCCGGAAGTTTCATCACTGTTTCTAATAAGTCGGAGGACTCTTCGGACTCAAACGTCAATGTTTCTATGTAATCCTCCAATGGCATTGAATTCCGTCTGAAAAAAGTATTGTTCTTATTCTTTGCTTTGTTAATAGCCACCCGGATGAGCCAAGCGCGAATGTGCTGCTCTGATTCAAAATCTTTTTTGTGTAATAAATACTGGATGAAAGTATCCTGAACAACATCTTCGGCATCATGTACGCTTTTACACATATTAAATGCCACAGCATAAATACTGTTCCGATATTTTTCAATTAGTATTTCAACTGATGGTTTCATAAGTGTTCTCCTTGATCTGTTTGAAAAGCTTTTCACCAATAATACAAATGAAAATAATAAAAGGTTACAAGACATCTTCAAATTTCAAAAAAAAATTAAAATAGTAGATAGAACTGATTCTCTGAATGAGTTCAGTTCTTTTAAAAAACAGTGTTATTTTTTAATCACAATTTTTCGAACTGTTGATCACCTTGCACTTGTGTATAAGTTTCGCGGCACAGCAGTCTGCTTTTTAATCATTTTACTATAAATCGAAGATCCTATCCACCAGCTTCATGAAAACATTGACTGAGGCATCTTAGGCATATAGGCAAAGCAGAAGCCGTTGCATCTTCGTTTTGATGCAACGGCTCAACTTCATGATAAGTAAGATTTTATTTGGTTGGACTATTTTTCAAAATCTCGTGTAATGCTTATTTTATTCGCTCAATGATTTTCTCAAATCTATAACAAAGCAGAAAAGCACAGAAAGTCATATCTCCCTGTGCTTATATTTTTCCAGTTGCTTATTACTGTTACAGGACATCCATCATAAGCTGAAATATTTGTTTGCTAGTTTCTGGATCACGGCACCTAAGCCTGTCAATTAATTCATCAGTAAAGCCTTGAGCAAACACTGCCGCAATTGGAGCAAGCAGAAACCGCTTTTTCAGCCTTAAGTTGAGTTCTTCCATAAATGGTTCGCCTACTATCTGAGAAATTTGGTTATAAAACTCCTTTAGTTGGAAGAAATCAATCACATCCTCTATAATTTTTACTTGTTCTTTTACGAAGCACTCAGTTGCATAAGCCTGCAGTTCGTCTTCAAGAAAAACAAGAAGCATATACAATTGCGTGTTATATTCCTGAAAGGATAATTTTTTTCTCTGCATTTCATAAGTTTCCAATATCCGTTGATAAAGAGGAGGCGGATTATTTGGCTCAGTGCCGTCCAGTACATGAAGGCATAGGCTCTGGAATTCACCGCACCCCATAAAGCCATCGCTAGCGGCCTCATAAGTAAGTACTGTGTTGACGCCCTCGAAAAAGAGAGAGAGGTAGCAGTCCAGCAAATAGCCTTGTGTTCCAAGTCTCTGCCGGATCTGCTTGGCAAGCCTTAGCAGTGACAAGAGGGAGTCTCCAGAGTAATCAACCTCCTGCCTTCCCAGAAAACTGGATTTGTGTTCAAAAATATTCATAGTATCCCGACCTTTCATAATGTGGTCGGGAATTTCCCGTATTATAAAAGCGCATGCAAAGGTGGGGGTAAGTACACCCCATTTCCCATGCACACGCTTGTTTTTTCATCTTGTGCCGCACCGACAGATGAAGTATAATAATCTTGTCGTGGTGCCGCTTTGCGGTTGTGCTGGGTGGTCGAATCACCTTAGCGCAGGGTTGGTGTGTTGCGAGCACATCAGCCTGCCATGACGTTTTTTATTGTCGAGGAAACCCCGCCAATACCATGTAAGCTCAGAAAAGATAAAATGTCAAGTAATGCTTTCCGAATCTCTCGGAGGGCTTTTTTTAATTTAATGAAATGGAAGTTAATTAGATGTAAACTGACTTAATTTGTATTGATAGGAGCCTGAAAGGGCTCCTTTTTTGGAGGTGATGCCATGTTCATATGGGACTTTGTAGCCGATACGGTGCTGGGTCAGATTCTTGATTGGATTTATAGTCAGATTATAGGATTTCTCGGAAATTTCTTTTCTGCCATGGGTGGTATGGGGGCAGAGCTGTTCGAGATGAGCTGGGTTAAGTCAATTGTGCTATTTTTTGTTTACCTGTCTTGGTCGCTCTATGGCACTGGGCTGGTAGTGTCCATGTTTGAATGTGCGATTGAATATCAGTCCGGAAGAGGAAGTATCCGAGATACTGCTCTTAATGCTATTAAGGGCTTTATGGCGGTAGGACTGTTTTCTACAGTTCCGGTAGAGCTTTACAAGCTGTCTATTTCTCTGCAGAGCAGCCTGGCAACTGGCATAACCGGCTCTGGAAGCGGGTTAAACACTCTTGCAGGCAACATTATAAGCGAGCTTTCCGCAGCAGGCAGCCTTGAAAGTGCAGGCAGCCTTGGTGTTTTCGGCGGGCTGGGCATTATCACCAGCCCCATCATGATGCTATTTATCCTGATTATGATGGGTTATGCCGTAATCAAGGTGTTTTTTGCAAATCTTAAGCGCGGAGGAATCCTGATCATTCAGATTGCAGTGGGGAGTCTATATATGTTTTCTGTTCCCCGTGGATACATTGATGGTTTTACTGGCTGGTGTAAGCAGATTGTAGGTCTGTGCCTGACTGCTTTTCTGCAGGCCACCATTCTCATTGCAGGTTTGATGGTGATTAAGGATAATGCTCTGCTTGGGTTAGGTCTGATGCTGGCAGCAGGAGAAATTCCCCGGATCGCCGGAGCTTTTGGGCTGGATACCAGTACGAAAGCCAACTTTATGAGTGCCGTCTATGCAGGGCAGACAGCCATGAATATCACAAAGACCATTGTAAAGGCGGTGGCAAAATGAAGCTGGTATATATCTGTTCCCCCTATGCAGGTGAGGTTGAACGAAATATAAGGTTTGCACAGGAAGCCTGCCACTATGCCATCTCGCAGAACTGTGCCCCGGTGGCGGTGCATCTGATTTATCCTCAGCTGCTGGATGATATGGTTCCTAAAGAACGGAAAATTGGAATTCAAATGGGACTTCGGATACTCATTACATGTGAGGAATTATGGCTGTGCGGTTCCTGCATCAGCACCGGAATGCTTTACGAGCTTAAAGAGGCCGAACAGCTGGGTGTACCAGTTAGGAAAGTATCAGAAGAGGAAATTATGGAGCATAGCAAAATAAGAAAGGAATTTATGTCAGAGGAAGGGCCATCCACCGGAATACGATATTGATAAAGCCGTTAACTCTCGGCAGCCTATATGATGGACTGTAGCGATTCCCTGTGTGGAGCATGTGCTCCGGGGAATCGCCTATTTACTAAATTTAGAAAGGAACAGGAGGAATACGCATGTACATCTATCCGGATAACTTAAAATCAAGGGCCACACTCTGGTTGTGGCAGCTGCGGGATATTGGCATCATCGGAGTGGGACTTTTAATATCTGTGTTTGCATTTGTGCAGCTGTGGCTTTTGCCACCTATTGTGATTACCGCCCTTTATGCCTTTTTAACAATTCGTTTTGATGATATCAGCATCCTTGACTTTATTAAATATTCCTGCGCTTTCTTTTTAACGAAACAGCAGACCTACGAATGGGGGTATCCAAAATGAGTAAAGAACAGAAAAGTACAAGACAGCGTCAGGTCACCCGTCAACTAATTGGAACCAGAGAGGTGATGGATTATTGTCTTGAAACCTACAGGAGCGATCGTCTGGTATATTTTATGATTAAGCCCACAAATATTTCTGTTCTATCAGAAGAAAGTATATCAGCTCGTATATATGCGTTGATGACTGTTCTCAAAGGCTTCGCTGAGCTAGAGTTCCTTTGTCTCAATAGCCGGGAAAGCTACGAGGATAATAAGCGATTTTTGCGAAGCCGTATGGATCAGGAAGATAAATCGGCTGTGCGGAAGTTGCTGGAGTTGGATCTTCTTCATCTTGATCGTATACAGGTGCAGATGGCAACTGCGCGGGAGTTCCTCGTCATCATACGGCTTTGTAACGA
Source organism: Clostridium boliviensis (assembly GCF_033342255.1). Lineage (NCBI taxonomy): Bacteria > Bacillati > Bacillota > Clostridia > Eubacteriales > Clostridiaceae > Clostridium > Clostridium boliviensis. The sequence continues at coordinate 27,112 of NZ_JAWONS010000124.1, read as the reverse complement.
AAAGGAAAGCGAGGTTTTCCCTTATTTAAATCGCATAGAGAAAATCTTGAGGGAGCAGGAATTCATTGCACAACGAGCTAGCAAGGAAGATATTAAGCGATTACTGGCAGTCTATTTTGAACAGAATGTTACAACCGAAAAATTTGAGGATTATGACGGTGAGCGTTGGGTGATACTTGGTGATTAATATCTTAGTCTTGCATTGAATAAATAACCAAAACATGGTAAAATATCATATTAGGAACAGAGAAGAAAGGAGTGGATAGCTTGGATTATAAAGTATTGCTTCAAAAGAGAGATGACTACGAACAAATTAAAGATTCACTCCCTGAAATAACGGTAAAAAGCTACGCTCAGCAATTTGAACTACAATATACACATAATTCAACAGCAATTGAAGGAAACACACTTACCCTTTTGGAAACTAAGGTGGTATTGGAGGAAGGTCTGTCCGTAGGTGGAAAAAAACTTCGGGAAATTTATGAAGTCATCAATCATAACAAAGCCTATCAGTATGTAAAAAACTGTATCTCGGAAAAGAAGCCTTTGGACGAGCATATCATTAAGGACTTACATGCTATTTTAATGGAGAATATTATGATTGGAGGAATATATCGGAACGTAGATGTTTATATTTCTGGTGCCTCCCATACACCACCAAGCCCTAACGAGATGTATCGTCAGGTAAAATCATTTTATATGGATTTGCAGGATAGAGCAATAGAAAATGTAATTGAGCTTGCGGCTTGGACCCATGCTGAGTTTGTGAGAATTCATCCGTTTGCGGATGGAAATGGAAGAACCTCCAGATTGATTATGAACTATCAGCTGATGGCTCATGGCTTTTTGCCAATATCTATCGCAAAGGAAAACCGTCTGGAATATTTTAATGTTCTGGAAGCTTATGCAGTAGAACGGGATATTAAACCATTTTCCAATATGATTGTATCCCTAGAGGAAGAGCAGCTTGACCGCTATCTTGGAATGGCAATTTCACAGGAACAAACACAGCAACAACAATTTTAAAGAGAAAGACCTCCAGTAATAATGGGGGTCTTTCTCTTTGCCAATTTAATATTTTGCATCCGCAAGCCGTCACTTTTTAGTGGCGGTTTTTTTGATTTAAATCAAACGAAAGGAGTTTGCCCATGTCGAAAAAAAGTAATTCTAAGAGTATATCGCAGAAGGATATCCAAATTCAGGAGTTTCTTGATATGATTGCGCCCTCGGTAATCAAATTCAATACCGATCACTTTATCTGTGGTAATACCTATCGGTGCGTTTGGGCACTTCGTGAGTACCCAACCGCTACTGATGAGCAGGCCATCCTCCGTCATCTTGGTGAAAAGGACAGTGTGACGCTGCACCTCTATACCCGTCATGTTACCCCGGTAGAGGAAAAGAAGATCATATCAAATGCTGCAAACAAAAACCGTATGCAAAGTACCAGTACACAGGATTTACAGCAGACGGTCACAGCGGAAAGCAATCTGCATGATGTTGCGACTATTGTGGCGCAGATGCATCGGAGCCGGGAACCACTGCTTCATGTTGCTGTGTATATAGAGCTGACCTCTCATGACTATGACCAGCTGAAGCTCTTACAGACGGAGGTTTTAACCGAACTCATCCGGAGTAAGCTCAACGTGGACCGCCTGATGCTGCGTCAACAGCAGGGATTTCAATGTGTCATGCTCTCCGGCTATAACGTATTCGGAGATCAGTTTGAACGGGTGCTTCCTGCCAGCTCGGTCGCAAACCTGTATCCCTTTAATTACTCCGGCAAGACCGATCCCAACGGCTTCTATCTTGGTCGGGATAAATTCGGCAGTAATATTCTGGCAGATTTTAACCGCCGTGCTGATGACAAAACCAATGCTAATATCCTCATTCTTGGAAATTCCGGTCAAGGAAAAAGTTACCTTCTAAAGCTTATTTTGTGTAATCTGCGGGAATCCGGCATGCACATCATTGGACTAGATCCCGAAATGGAATACGAGGAACTGACCCTCAATCTCGGTGGCTGCTTCATCGACCTCATGTCTGGAGAATTCATTATCAATGTATTGGAGCCCAAAAGCTGGGATGATACCGGCGATCCAAAAGATACAGAGGCACCCCAGGCATTCCGGCAGACCAGCAAGCTCAGCCAGCACATCAGTTTTCTAAAGGATTTTTTTCGCACTTATAAGGACTTTACTGACAGAGAGATTGACACAATCGAAATCATGCTGGGGAGGCTTTATGAAAAATGGGGTATCACCGATCGAAGTAATTTTGACCGATTAAAGCATACGGATTACCCCATTCTTTCTGATTTGTACGACTTCATTGAAACGGAATACAAGAACTTTGATGAAAGTCACCGACAGCTTTATACAGCAGATTCTCTGCGGGAAATTTGCCTTGGACTTCATTCCATGTGCAAGGGAGCAGAGTCAAAGTTTTTCAACGGCCACACCAACATCACCAGCAATGATTTTATAACTTTTGGTGTTAAGGGTGTGTTAAATGCCAGTAAAAATCTGCGAAACGCCTTACTGTTCAACGTGCTGTCCTATATGAGCAATGAGCTTTTAACTACCGGGAACACCGCTGCCAGCATTGATGAACTGTATCTGTTCCTGACGAACCTAACCGCAATTGAATATATCCGCAACTTTATGAAACGTGTACGTAAAAAGGAAAGTGCCGTCATTCTTGCTTCGCAGAATCTGGAGGATTTTAATGTAGAGCATATAAGAGAGTTGACCAAGCCCCTGTTCTCCATCCCGACGCACCAGTTCCTTTTTAATGCAGGCTCCATTGATGCAAAATTCTATATGGATACCCTCCAGCTGGAGAAATCCGAATTTGAGCTCATCCGTTATCCCCAGCAGGGTGTGTGCCTTTATAAATGCGGCAATGAACGCTATAACCTGATGGTTCATGCACCGGAGCATAAGGCAAAGTTATTCGGAAAGGCAGGCGGTCGCTGATGACTGTCCGGAATATATGGCGAAGGGAGTATAACTCATGGACATGAAGGAACAGCGGTTTGGCATTGAAATTGAGATGACCGGCGTGACTCGTGAACAGGCAGCAAAGGTTGCGGCCGAATACTTCACAACTGCCAGCCATTACGACGGCACTTGTTATGATACCTATTCTGCGTTGGATTCTCAGGGGCGTAAATGGAAGTTTATGAGTGATTCCAGTATTACTGCACAGAAAAAATCTGGACGTCAAATTGTTTCCGCTCCGAGTGAATACAAAACCGAGATGGTCAGCCCTATCTGTCGCTGGGAGGACATCGAAACGGTGCAGGAGCTAATCCGCAAGCTTCGAGAGGCTGGTGCAATCACCAACAGCTCCTGCGGCATCCATGTACACGTGGACGCCTCTCCCTTTAATGCAAACACGCTTCGGAATATCACCAATATTATGGCAGCCAAGGAGGATATGATTTATAAGGCTCTGCAGGTGACTGTCGATAGACAGCACCGATGGTGTAAGCCGGTAGAAAGCCGCTTTCTGGAGGAATTAAACCGTAGAAGACCTAAAACTCTGGATCAGGTCAGCGGCATCTGGTATAACGGCACGGATGGCAGCCATGAGCATTACCATGACAGCCGCTACCACTGTTTAAATCTGCACAGTGTATTCCAGAAGGGTACGGTGGAGTTCCGTTTATTCAACAGCACTACCCATGCCGGCAAGATCAAAGCGTACATTCAGTTATGTATGGCGGTTTCCGCACAGGCCCTGAATCAGCGCTGTGCTAGCCGAACCAAGACACAGACCACCAACGAGAAATATACATTCCGCACTTGGCTGCTGCGCCTTGGTCTTATTGGAGATGAATTCAAAACCGCAAGGCTGCATCTGTTGGAACATCTGGATGGCTGTATTGCCTGGCGTGACCCGGCACAGGCCCAGCAGCAAAAAGAACGATTACGGCAGAAAAAAGAACGGCATTTAGAGGAGGAACAGAGCGTTTCGGCGCAGACGGAGTCAGTAACAGAATACGAAACAGATCAGGCCGGGGAAGAAGAGCAAAGCCCCGGTCTTACTATGTCCATGTAGAAGGAGGAATGCCTAAATGAAAAAAGAAACCTTATATATTGCTTATGGCAGTAATTTGAACCTTACTCAAATGGCCTATCGGTGCCCTACTGCAGAGGTAATAGGTACTAGTGAAATGAAAGATTATGAGATGCTGTTCCGGGGGAGTCGCAGTAGTGCTGTTGCAACTGTGGAGCCTCTTATCGGTGCAAGGGTTCCGGTTCTCTTGTGGAAAATTCGTCCCCAAGATGAGCTTGCTCTTGATCGGTATGAAGGATATCCGAATTTTTACCGAAAGGAGCTGTTTCCTGTGGAGTTAGGCGGCAGATCAGTAAATGCCACGGTGTATATCATGAATGATGGGCGCCCGTTTGGAGCCCCTTCGGATTATTATCTTAATACCATTCTGGAGGGTTATCACTCGGCTGGTTTTGATACGGACTTTCTGGAACAGGCAGTGGAAAAATCGATTCAGTTAGCACAGAGTCAGGAACAGTATGAGCAGCAGCAGGGGAATCTGTTCGGACAGAAATGGTGGTAAAAAATAAGTTTTACTGCCCTTTTAGGATAATTCGTGTGTATGTTTACAAAAAGGAGGTGCGGCCATGGCTGATCCCGTAACGATTACTATAGCGGCAAAGGCAGCAATTATGGCAGCTGCAGATAAACGGACATGGAAGGCGGTGGGTGTTCTCATTGCCGCGATTTTAACACCTTTTATCCTGATTATTGTCATGATTTCCAGTCTTTTGTCTGGAACTGCGAACCATAACAACGCCGCTGTTCAGCTATCCTTTCATAACGGAGTTATTACAGGTCAGGTGCCGGAGGATTATCGAGAATATATTGAGGACATGCGTAAAAGTTTTTCTAAGCTGGATGTGATTATTGCTGAAATCACATTGATGATTGAGGAGGGAAGTCTTGACCCTGTACAGGTTAAGGCTATTTTTTATTCTCTGTATTTCGGCGCTGAATCCTTGCGAGGAATTGATTATCAGTCATTTACTGACTGCTTCGTTCGCTACGAGGAACGCACTCGTACATGGACGGATGAGGACGAAGTGGAGCATGAGGAGACCTACACCGTAGCGGTGCCGCTTACTTCCCTTCCAGTAATTTATAGAAATTTAGAAAGTACACTCGGACGCAGAATTTCTTATGAAAATCAGGCAAATGCCTCGGAAATTTATTACCGGGCCTTGTATGGAACCGGCGCAGCAGGCGAAGGAGACCGATTTGATCAGTGGTCGGATTGGCTGCCGGAACAGTTTGTCAATCCCACCTATGATCTGACTGCCGGAGAAACTGGTTCCCAGGCTGTTCAGCTTGCGCTGTCCCGTCTGGGAGATCCCTACTCACAGGAGCTTCGTGGTCAGGCAGCTTATACCGACTGCAGTTACCTTGTACAGTGGATATACCATCAGCTGAGGGTTAATCTTCCTGGTACCGCTGCTGAGCAGGGAAAATATTGTGTCAACAATGGTCTGACCGTTTCGAAAGCCGATCTTGCTCCAGGTGATCTTGTGTTTTGGAGCCACAAAGTAAACGGACGTTATCTCAATATTACTCATGTGGGAATCTATGCCGGCAATGGCAAGGTAGTGGACGCCTCATCTTCCAGAGGACGGGTTGTGTACCGGGACCTGTTTGATGCAGACAAACAGGTGCTGTATGCAAGACCTTATGCGAAAAATACGGCAAATTGAAGACCGTAATTGCTGGAAATAGAAATTAAAATTATAGGAGGAAAAGCAATGAGCATGTCAGAATTAAAGGTATCTTTTCCGTCGGAAAAACTGGAAGCACTCCGTTTTTTTATGGACAAAAAGGAGCTCACCATTGAACAGGAGCTGAAGGATTATTTGGACAAAACCTATGAAAAAGCAGTTCCTGCGCAGGTGCGGGAATATGTGGAGAGCCGCATGGAGCAGGTGTCTGCGCCGCAGGAAGGCCAGGATACATCCTCTGTAAGAGAACGACCAGAACGACCTGTCCGTCAGAATCGACGCCAGAGGGAGCAGGCAGCTGCGGAGATACAGACAGAACAAGTGCCATCCGAAACACCATCAGAGGATTCTCAGGAGGAAACGCCGGGTATGACTATGGGGATGTAACTGTAACCGCAGAAAAAGAAAAGGAGGTTTCTGCCATGATCAAGTTTGGAATAGACAATGGAAACTACAATACAAAATCCTCGGACGGTCTGCTTTATGCTTCTGGTTTTACTGTAAGTGACCGGGAGTTTTTAACTCCGGAGCTTCAGCTGTTCTATGAAGGCAGCTATTACGCCATCGGAGAGCGACGTCTGCGTTTTCAACAGGATAAGACAATGGAGCAGGACACTTTTATTCTCACCCTGCCAGCTATTGCCGAAACTATGAAACGTGTTGGTATAACGGATTCAGATATTATGCTTGGTGTAGGGCTTCCCATCGACAGTTATGGTACACAAAAAGAAGCGTTTCGGCGGTATTTTCTACAAAATGTGTCCTTTGAGTTCGAAGGTACAGCATACCAATGTCGTATTTCTGACTGTAAAGTGTTCGCCCAGGGACATGCGGCACTGTGCCGGTATTATCCTCGTTTGCAGGAATACAGAAGCATTACCCTCGTTGACATCGGCGGTTATACGGTGGATGTTCTCACAGCCCATAATTTCAAGCTGGAGCGTGCAAGCTGTGTTAGTCTGCGTTTGGGAACGATCATCCTCTACAGCCGCATTCAGGACGCTCTGCAGAAAAGCGGCATTCTGCTTTCGGATGCTTTGATCACTGACGCTATCCGAGGGAAAATTCAACACACTGATCATAAGAAAATTGAAGAAACAGTGGAGTATGAAGTGTTTGCCTACTGCAAGGAACTGCTGAACGCTCTGCGGGAACGAGGCTTGGATTTAAGGCTCCCTACTGTGTTTGCAGGCGGCGGAGCGGAGCTGCTGGAATCCCGGCTGCGAGGAAATGAGATTAATATTGTTGCTGTGCTGAACCGGTTTGCCAATGCGGACGGGTACAAGCTCCTGCTGGGATAAGACTATGCGAAAACGATACTATTTATCTTTTGATATGGACGATCTCAGACACCAGGAAGCAGAGCGGCTGTTCACGCAGCAGGCCAGCCGTCACCGAACTGAATTTGTGGTGTCCAGTATTCTAACCGCTAAACAAAACAGTCTTATGGAACAAGTTGTGCGACAGGCAGTTCGAGAGGAAATAAATCAGCTCTCATTGAGAGTTACTCCTCCACAAGAGGAGCGGGCTGTGGCAGCACAGCTGGAGGAGCTTCCCGGCAGTCTGATACATGCACTTGAGGATTTCTAGCACACTGATGTTTAACCCAGAAGAAAGGTTGCACCAACTTGGCTCAAATTCATAGCCAGTTGCTTAAGGTGTTTATGATGAATGCACCTACTTGGCTTACTTAAATGGAGGTTAAATATGAAAACAACTCTAATCCAAATATACTACGGACTGGAGAAATTGGAAGCTCTGCGGCAGTATCGAAATGACGCACAAATAAATGAAGATATGGAGGGTGTGCTTCAGGCTCTCTATGAAAAGAATGTTCCTGCAGAGGTTCAGGAACGTATTGAATCAGCAGGCAACATATAGGAATTTACTCTTTAATTCCTAAAATATTAAAGTGGTCAGAATCGTCAAAACTGTGAAAAGAAAAATTACAAAGAACAGGAGGATTTGCACAATGGAATTTAAAGAATTTATGGAAGAAGTAGAACGGCATATCAAGGAATACCTGCCTGAGGAATGGAAAAATGAAGAGGTATCGGTTCGTCAGCAGCTAAAAAATAATGGCATTCAGTTATATGGAATGAGTATACGGATACCCGGAAGTGATCTTACTCCGCAGATATACTTAGATAATGCCTACCAATTTTACAGCATGGGTGTCAGTATGGAGGAAATCCTAAAGAAGCTTGCGGAACAATACTTAGAGTCAGTGGAAGCAGCACCGAATCTTGGCATACATAATTTTAACTACGAAAATTGGAAAGACAGTTTGTTTATGTGTGCGATAAATGCTGATAAGAATCGGGAACTGCTGTCCTCTGTCCCCCATCAGATAGTAGAGGATTTGGCTGTTGTATACCGTTATTTAATTGAAGAGGATGGAGGTGTTTTTGGTACGGTACTAGTCAATAATAATCATTTAAAGTTGTTGAATATTGATTCGGAGATGCTGCATGAACAGGCTGAAAAAAGTATGAAGCAGCTTATGCCATATGAGTTTCATAGTATGGACTATGTAATTGCGGATATGATGGGATGTCCCATAGAAGAGAGTCAGCTCAGTATGAAAAACAGCTTTATGTTTGTATTGAGTAATAGCAAAAAGTGGCAGGGAGCTTCTTATCTGTTCTGCCCAGATGTATTGGAAACAGTTTCAAAGGAGCTTGGCGGAAACTATCTGATTCTTCCATCATCGATCCATGAGTTAGTTTTGATTCGTGAAGAAAAGGAAAGAGGAATTGGGGATTTAAAGGATATTGTATGTGATATTAATCAAAGCCAGGTTGTTGAGGAAGAACGTCTTTCTAATGAAGTTTATCGGTATGATGCGGAAACAGGAAGTATATCAATGGTATCTCATGGAGAAATACAGCAGGGCATGCATCTGGAGATGTAATGGTGAAAAAATATTTTACCCACTCAGTAAAGCATGTAACAACATGGAGAAAAGATTCCCCCGGTTGCCGCCTGTATGCCCCTGTGATGCCTTTATCTATCCGGAGCGGAATGATGCGCCATAAGACAGTAAAAGCCCCCGTTGCCGCCTTTAACACCAAAATACGGACAGTGGTAAGAACTCCAAAACTGGGGTGAACCATAGGGTCGAAAATGATGCAGGTTAAAGGCAGGTGGTCGCTTTGCGCCCGCCTGCCCAAAACATCGCCCCGCAATGCGGGTCGTGGACGTTTAAAAGGGTGCACCTAAATGGGACGTTGGTCACCTCCTGGGTGGTTCCAACCCCTCTCAATTATGTATTTTCCTTAGTAAAACAAGGCTTTTCCGGGGTGCACCTGTCAGGTGGTTCCCGTATATTTAACAAAGGAGGTCAACTATGAGCGAAGAAATAAAAACCAGAATCCCGCTCTGGCTCTATCCTAATACCATTAAAGGGATAGATGCGATTTTAATAAAAGATAACTGTAAGAGCCGAAGTGAATTTATAGAAAAAGCAATCCGGTTTTACAGTGGATATATTGCCGCAGAGGATGGAATGAAGTATCTTCCCACCGCCATTACCTCTGCTATGTCGGGGATTGTAAACACCTCGGAGAACCGAATGTCAAGGCTGATGTTCAAGCTGGCAGTAGAAATGAGTATGATGATGAACATTCTTGCCGTTAATGCAGATTATGATGAAAATACTTTACATAAGCTTAGGGGTAAATGTGTAGAGGACGTAAAGCGTTCGGTTGGTTCTGTGACCTTTGAAGATGTAGCTAAATTCCAAAAGCGTGATTGACCATGCCCAGGATTATCTTTAAATGCCGTTATATAAAAAGTGCGGCAAATCATGCAGAAAATCTGGTAACCTACATTGCCACGCGGGATGGTGTAGAAAAACTTCCAGAGCGCATGCGAAACCGTCCTGCCACACAAAAGCAGAAGTTTCTGGTGTCGGATATTATTGTTCGATTTCCGGATTCCACAGGACTGTTTGAGTATGAGGATTATCTGGCGAATCCTACTATGGAAAACGCCTCTGAGTTTATCTCGGCTGCATTGGATCAAAACCTAGACCAGCTGGCGCATCAGGAAGTATATGTTGACTATATTGCCACACGCCCACACGCTGAACGGTTAGATGCCCATGGTCTGTTCTCTGATGAGGATATACCGCTGTCGCTATCACAGACGGCACAGGAGGTTGCTGCTCACCTCGGTAACATCTGGACACCTATTATTTCCCTGCGGCGAGAGGAAGCTGCCCGGCTTGGCTACGACAATGCCGCTGCGTGGATAGCCCTCTTGCGCCAGCAAAGAAATATTTTTGCGGAACAGATGAAAATCGCATCGGTGAACCTGCGCTGGTACGCTGCCTATCACGATGAAGGACATCACCCTCACTGCCACATGATCGTGTATTCGGTCGATCCACGTGAGGGCTTTGTAACCAAGCCCGCCATTGAAGCCATGCGAAGCAGTCTGGCAAGGGAAATCTTTCAGCAGGATCTGCTCCAAATCTATACCGAGCAGACGCAGCAAAGAAAAACGCTGACAGCACAGAGCCGGGATACCCTCCAGGATCTTCTGAGGCAGATGCAGGCGGGAAATTGTGATAATCCGGTTTTGGAAAATATGTTGACTCAGCTTGCGGAACTACTTCGGCGAACATCCGGCAAAAAGCAATATGGCTATTTAAAAGCACCGGTCAAGAAACTGGTAAACCAGATTGTTGACGAGCTGACGAAGGATGGACGTGTATCGGCAGCTTATGTCCAATGGCAGGAGCTGCGAAACGAGGTGCTACGTACTTACAAGGATGACCTTCCCGCGCCGCTGCCGCTTTCCCAGCAGAAGGAATTTAAGCAGATAAAAAACATGATAATTTCGGAGGCGGTCAGGTTGTGCAATCAGGAGGTCGTTTTTGAAGGAGATGAACAGGCGGAACTGCTTCCAGAGGAAGAAAGCATTATAGAGGAAGCAGTAATCATGAATCATATAGAATCAATTGAAGAAGACGGTTTTGTTTTTCTTAATACAGATGAAGAAGGGGAAATAAAAGCGTTGGAGCTTGAATCCGGGGCTGGACATAGCTCTGAATCATCATTGACTGAACATTCTAATAGCATATCTCCAGTATCTGCCTTAAGTACAGTGCCAAAAAAGCCATACATTGCATGGAACAGCCGCTATAAACAGGCCCTTACCTATCTTTATGGTACGGATATCGCAGCGCCGGATTTTGATCAGGCTCTGCCCTTATTTTTGCTAGAAGCAGAGGACGGTAATGCCCTTGCCATGCATGATCTGGGACGGATGTTTACTGATGGGTTAGGTGTGGAAATGAATACAGAAACTGCTTTTGTTTGGTACTCCAAAGCGCTTGCTGCTTTCTTGGCGATTGAAGCCAAAAAGGAACATCGGTATGTAGAGTACCGCATTGGCAAACTGTATGCAGCAGGGCTTGGGACGGAACAGGACTATGTGGAAGCGGCAAACTGGTTTAAGGAAGCAGCCGCCAAGAACCATAAATACGCTCAATATTCTTTGGGAGTTCTCTATTATAGGGGAAGGGGCGTAGAACATAATTTAAATACCGCGTTTCAACTGTACCAAAGTTCTGCTAAACAGGGTATGCCCTATGCAGACTATGAGATGGCAAAGATGTATCGGGACGGAATTGGGACAGCACGGAATACTGAGGAAGCACAGCTGCACTTTAAGGCTGCTTTCCATGGTTTTCAGCAGATGGAACGACAAAGCCGTGATGATAAGCTTCAGTACCGCCTTGGTCAGATGCTCTATACCGGAACCGGAACGCAAAAGGATATGGACGAGGCAATCTACTATTTAGTTCATCACGGAATTGCTGCTGCAACATCAGATTTTATAATGAAATGGTTGGCAGATCATAAAATACAACTGAACATTTGTCCCACAAGCAATGTCATGCTGAATGTGGTACATAATTATAAAGACCATCCCATTAAACTACTCTATCATGCCGGAGTACCTGTAACAATAAATACTGATGACTTATTAATTTTTAATCAGTCAGTAAGTCAGGAATATATAAATCTTTATACTTGGGGTGTTTTAAATGAAGATGAACTAGATACTATTCGTCATACTGGGTTAAATCAAGATCCAGCCAGTCGTAATAGGTGATGAGAAATTGGCTCTTATTGACTGTGGATTTACGGGGGTTCTACCTGTAATCGAACTTACCTGAAGAACAAAGCAAACTGCATAATTGATGCAACTTCCCATTATGTTTATGAAACTTATGAAAATCTGGAATATAAAAAGAGGTATGTTGCTTATAAGGAGGGATAGAAGAAAAGGTCTAGAAGTTGTATGCGCAGCATCTTTAATCATAGAGTGTTTGGATAGAGGGGGTTACCCTGCAGGGGCAGCAGCATAGATTCATTAGCTTTAGTGCAAAAGCTGGGATATCATTTTGACAAGGAACAAGAAGTCATTGTAAGGCATAAAGACGGTTCATATTTATTAATGCAAAGTAGATGAATGGCCAGAAGCTCCTAGAGGAGATAATTCATTGGCTGGTGCAAGATATATGGCATTGGGTAACAACTCTGGGGGTGGCAGCTCCTAGACATCGGCATTATCGGTATGGAAGAACCACCAGATCGATTATGAACTATTAGCTGATTATCTATGGGGTCTTTCTCTTTTCCATTTTGACATCAACCGTTAGCCGTCACTTTTTAGTGGCGATTTCCAACCCAGTGAGCCATCACGCCGATTTTTGGATCACTTACCTAAAGATTAGCTTATAATACGCACAGAGTGGTGTATGAAGAATATAATATAATCGAGTATACTTTAAATATATATGTACTAGAGTACTTTCGGAAACTAATGAACAATAAGTGATATTTTATGCAATAACCTACATACTAGACTTTAGTACGTATATTTTAAAACAATAAAGCTTCCCTTCGGCAGATTTTTAAGAATTATCGATGATTATGGTTAGGCAGCCTCTTTGAAAATCCCATAGTCTTTACAATCTCTGGATGTCCATATGGAAACTTTTTTTCCTTACCGGATTTCTTGGAAGGTCGTTTGTTTTAAGGGAGAGGATAGAGGTGTTTTCTGTCAGACTTGTCCAGATTTTTATGATGCAGCCATAGGCGGTCATAAGTTTGGCAAGAGAATCAGAATAAGAATTAAGTCTTTTACGCTGTGCATTGCTATAATTATAAAAGGAGATGTTATAAATGACAAATAATACTGATTTTTCTTCACCGTCCTTACAATATGCGTTTGATGTTAATAATAGTCATTTGTATGTAAAAGATAATCAAAATTTTATTAATATATTAGGTAAAGAACAGCTTAACTCGCTCGAAAACACCTCACTGCTTGATATATATTTGAGTGTAAGTAATATTGTAGAACCACATTACCATCCAAATGCAGCTGAATTAGTCTATTGTATATCTGGAGCTGCTATTGTATCTATACTTAACCAATTTACAAATGAATTAAAAAATTTCCCTATCACGCCTGGTCAAGTAGTCAATATACCGCGTGCCTGGTGGCATTATGAAGCAGCTACAATGAATCATACTCATCTTCTGGCGATTTTTGATGCTCCAAATCCCCAAGTCATACTAGGTTCTAACATCTTAAAATTTACTCCTGATGAAATTATGTCAGAAACATATTGTATAAATGAAGATCAGTGGAAAACCATCACTGAAAATATAAAACCTAACACGTATATAGGACCATATGAGGACTGCCGTGAGGCAGGTTATATCAATTATCAAGACGATACTTCTAACTATCAAAGCTTATATAAACAGCAACAACCTCGAAAGGGTCGTTATCCGTACGTCTAATTGAACCAGCTCACTGCAAGAAAGGTAGAGTATGCCGACCATCGTAAAGTGGAGGAAGAAATCATCCGGGCAGAGGTGAAAATATGCGAATTAAATAGGTACAGAGCTTTCATCCAGACTAAAAAGCAGATCATTCCGCCAAGAGAATGGTCTGCTCTTTTCATTGACTGTGCCTGGGTTCCTGATGCACCGTGAAGGAGAACTCCTCACTCTAAGAAAAACTTATGATTCTTAGAGTAACTGGGGAAGAAATAATTTTGCCAGCCCTAAGAATATAAAGAATCCCCCAACATCGGTTGCTGTTGTTAGAAAAATGGAGGAGGACACTGCAGGATCCAGCTTAAATTTCTTGAGTATCAATGGAATTAAGAATCCAAATAATCCAGCAATAGTAAGGTTTCCAATCATTGCAGCGAATATTATAAATCCTAAATAAAGATTGTTGTACTTTACGAACAGGATTAACCCAGTTATAAGACCAGTTGCTGAGCCGTTAATAAAACCAAGAGCAATCTCATTGAGAACATATTTCCAGTCTTTCTTGAAATCAACTTCGCCTAGTGCTATGCTTCTTATGACTATTGATAAAGTTTGTGATCCTGCATTGCCGCCCATACCTGCAACAATCGGCATGGCAGCAGCCAATGCAACTACCTGAACAATAACATCTTCAAATAACCCAACAGTAAATGATGCTAAGAACGCTGTAATTAAATTAATGAAGAGCCAAGGCAATCTGCGTGTAATAGAAACACTCAACTTACTGCCAACTTTTTCGTCTTTGCTTACACCTGAAAGCATCAGTAAGTCTTCGGTTTGCTCTGCAACGATAACGTCAATAACATCATCTGTCGTAATGATTCCAAGCAGTGCTTTTTTTCTATTTATAACGGGCAGTGCTTTTAAGTCATATTTTGACACAATAAGTGATACTTCTTCCTGGTCTGTTTCCGGAGATACAGTGAGTATGTTTTCATTCATAATATCTGAGAGTGTATTTTCATCTGGTGATATTAAGATGTCTCTAAGATCTACAGAACCAATTAGTTCATTTTTATTATTGATAATGAAAATCGATTCAATAACTTCAGTCTTTGGACCGATTTCTTTAATTTTCTGCAGGGCATCTTTAATACTTAGGTTTTGCTTGAGTGCAATATACTGTGTAGTCATAATACCGCCAGCAGTATCAGGTGCAAAACCTAATAACATCTGAACCTCTCGCGAATCACGCTCTTTCATCAGCTTTAATAATTCTTTTTTTTCATAAATGCTGATAGCACCAAGTATATCAGCGATATCATCCGTTGACATTAATGAAAAAACCTGAATTGTTTTAGATGGACCCAGAATGTCAATGAGTCTGAGCTGCAGACTTTCGTCAGCTTCTTCGATTATGGAAGCCAAATCTTCAAGAGTCAATAAGTTCAAAAATATTGTTAGTTCATGATCTTCAAAATCTGATAAGGCAGTTGCAATATCAATTGCATATTCTGAAGCAAATAGTTCATGCAGTTTTTCTGCATTTTGATTTTCAATAAATGATATTAACAGTTCTTTTAATTCAGTTAAATTCATCGTTATACCTCCATGTTTTTGATTGTAGCTGGTATAACGGATAATAATTAGGAAAAAGTGAATATCATTTTAATTAACAGCCCCTGTATAATAGGTATGAACAAATTGAAAACGCCATATCCAATACTGAGATATCAATATTACAGCATGTAGTTTGAAAATGAGATCGCCCCTCTAAAGAATTATCGGTTATACCATTACTACTGTGCGTATCCAATTGCATTCACCTCGCTTTTATATAGAAGAATTAGGTATTGCCATAGCTTTTTTATTATATATTTAAGAAATTGAAATGTCAATTGAAAGAGAAGCTTAAGTACCTTTGCGTTTGTTTCATCTGTTGGAGTTTGTTTGATTAGCATGCGTTTCCATGGCCTCAGCAAAAGCTGCGGCAGTATGTCTTAATATTCCACTTTACCGTTGGGAAAAGATATCTTTTATAATCTAAATTGATTAATAGTTATTCTTACAATGGAAGCAGCGGGTTACCAGGGCGGAGAAGTTACCCCTCTTTTTGCAATTGGATCAAGCTTGGGAGCTGCCTTGGCTGTAGTGTTAGGAATGCCCATCGAATTTGCTGCCGCATTGGGGTATGTGGCAGTTTTCGGAAGTGCAACGAATACTCTTTTAGCTCCCGTTTTTATAGGGGCTGAAGTTTTCGGCTATTCTTATATGCCATATTTCTTTATAGTATGCTGTGTGGCCTATATATTTAATGAAGATAAATCTATTTATACAGCGCAGAAAAAGCTGCATACAGGATTTTTTAGAATAAGAGATATAGATTCAAATTGACATTTATGGATATGACTGTTAAAATATCGATAAATGTAGATGCATTAAGCTAATTAAATTAAAAAAGTATAGTTAGAATTAGTGAATACTCAAAAGCTGATTTCAACATTTGATGTAAAAATAAAAATTTAATACAGGAGGAACGTGTTTTGGAAAATGAGATGATGAAAAATAATAAAAATTCGTGGGTAAAAATACTGATTGTAATTTTAGCGTTAGTAGTTGTGGCAGGTATATATGTATATAAAAAGGCAGAGGAAGATAAACTAAATAATCAGAATACAGCTCAAACAGATTCTGTAAATGCAGGAAAAGAGAGTACAGATGGAGAAAACTCATTATTAGAAATATCCTCCGTTGATTTAGATAAAATCAAGTCTTATGGACTTCCTTTTGTTATCGACTTTGGCTCGGATTCTTGTATACCTTGTAAAGAAATGGCGCCGGTTTTAGAAACATTACATGAAGATTTACAGGGAAAAGCAATTGTACATTTCGTAGATGTTTGGAAAAATACAACTGCAGCAAACAATTTTCCGGTATCTGTTATTCCGACGCAAGTATTTTTTAATGCAGATGGAACCCCTTTTGTACCAAGTGATGAACTTGCACAGGAAATACAATTTACTATGTATAGCTCAAAAGATACAAAAGAGCATGTGTTTACTGTTCATCAGGGTGGTATTACCGAAGAGCAAATGCGAAAGATATTTGCTGAAATGGGGGTTGAGTAAAGGTGAATGAAATACTTGAATCTTTATCAGTGATGATAAAAGATAGTATGTGGCTGGCACCACTATTAGCAATAGTGGCAGGAGCATTGACTTCTGTAACGCCTTGTTCCTTATCGACAATACCGCTCGTCATCGGAGTGGTAGGCGGAACGGGTCAAAAGGATACAAAGAAGGCTTTTAAACTGTCACTGACTTTTGCTTTGGGAACTGCAGTTACGTTTACTACATTAGGAACATTGGCATCTCTTGCAGGCAACTTAATCGGGACTTCTGCAAAGTGGTGGTATATTGCACTGGGTATTCTGATGTTAATGATGGCGTTACAAACATGGGAAGTATTTAATTTTATACCTTCTACCTATTTAATTTCAAAAAACAAAAAGACCGGCTATATAGGAGCATTCATTGCAGGCGTATTAGGAGGAATATTCTCTTCACCATGTTCGACACCAGTCTTAATTGCATTATTAGCCATTGTTGCTGGCAGAGGAAGTGTTGTATGGGGAATTTTACTTTTGCTATTGTATTCTATTGGTCACGCTATATTAGCTGTAGTTGCAGGTACAAGTGTTGGATTTGTACAGAAACTTTCACATAGTGAGAAGTACGGAAGATTCAGCAGGGGCTTAAAAATCGTAATGGGCTGTGCTATATTAATTATAGCATTTTATATGTTTTATCTGGGATTTTAGAATGGAAGGTGATCACATGGGGTTACAAAAAATATATATAGAACTTACTGATAATTGTAATTTAAATTGCAAAATGTGTTACAGGAGATCATGGGGAAATCTGTTCGGTGACATGAAAAACGAAGTATTACACAAATTGGTAAATGAGATTAAAGAGCAGGATGAAGTGAGAGAGATTGTTATAGGAGGAATAGGGGAACCTACATATGCCGGGAATTTTAAAAAGGCTTTGGAATTGCTGAAAGATTATAGTATCACTGTAACTACGAATGGCACTTTAATTAATGAAGAGTTGGCAGAATATTTGATTCAATATGTTGATAATATAACTGTATCAATTGATGGAACTCCGGACACATTTCAGGAGATAAGAGGAATTGACTTAAGTTTGGTTGAAAATAATATTAAAATGCTAAATATGCTAAAAGGCAGGTTTAATTCGAAAAAACCTGTTGTAGAAGTACAGTTCGTATTATCAGATGAAAATAAGAACGATATTTTCAAGGTAATTGATATAGCCAAAGAATTAAAAGCGCACAGATTCATTGTATCCAATATGATTCCTCAACTAGAAGCAAATAAAGATTCTATCTTATATACAAGATATGAAAATTTAGAAATAAAGAACTTATTTCAAAAGATAATACTCTATTGTATGAAAAAAGGTATCATGGTTTCACTTCCTGATTTTGAATTGAAAACAATAAGAGAGTGCAGATTTATCGAAAATTCGTCCGCCTATATTTGTTCCTCTGGAGAGGTATCTCCGTGCTATCGATTTTCTCATGATTATACGGAATACGTATTTGGCAGGAAAAAACAAATTAAAAAATTTGTATTTGGAAGTTTGGAACTGGAATCTTTGAAAGATATTTGGGATCATGAAAATTATGCTAAATTCAGAGAGCGCATTACTAACAACAAATATCCTTCCTGTTTGGACTGCAATTTCGTTGATGGTTGTGATTATGTAACAGGTATTGAAGATGATTGCTTTGGATTATCTCCGTCTTGCGGCGATTGTCTGTGGAGCAGAAAGTTTACCCAGTGTCCATAGAGTGGAAAAAATTATAGAGAATAGAGAAAGTTGCTTTATAAGGTGGTTGCTGCTGTGGAAGCGGTGGTGGGTTTGACTGTTTTCTTGCCAGAAGGCAGGTGGGTGAAGCTGCCATTGAAACTTATAAATGCAAGAAGGTCTTGGCAGGATACCATTCCATGTTAAGACCTTCTTTTAAAATAACTGTTGCAAAATACAACAGTTGTATGATATCATGCTTATGAGGTGACAAAATGATTAATCAAGGAAGTGATGTTTTACGTGAGCTGATTCGGATGCTCGTCAGAGATTTAGGTATTCTGGAAAAAAGTGATGCCTCCTGTTGCGGAGTCAGTTTGGCACAGTGCCATGCGATTGTCGAAATCGGACGCAAAGAAACAATCTCATTGGTTGATCTGGCTGGTTTGTTAGGATTAGATAAAAGCACGATGAGCCGGACCATCAATAATTTGGTAGAAGCGGATTTGGTTCAACGGGATTTGGATACGGAAAACAGGCGCTATGTAGTCATTCAATTAACTGAAAAAGGCATTGCTGTATTCAGAAATATTGAAGAAAGTATGGAAGACTATTACAAGGGTATTTTTAACTCAATTCCAATGAAGAAAAGAAAACAGGTGCTTGAGAGTCTGCAGCTTCTTAAAGATGCGGTCGAAAGTAATAATTGCTGTTAATTAATCATGGGTAGATGGAGCTTTTGCAGGTGCGCATATTAAGTTATACAAATAGGGAGAAAAGATGATGAATTATAAAATTGATGAGATGAAAGCAGCTGACTGGACACAGGTAGCAGAGATTTATGAAGAAGGAATAAAGACTAAAATTGCTACGTTTCAAAGTGAAGCACCAAGCTGGGAAGACTGGAATAAAAGTCATTGTGAATCCTGCCGCCTGGTAGCCAGAGCCGATGATGATATCATTTTTGGCTGGGCAGCTTTATCCCCTGTTTCCAGTCGTTGTGTTTATGCAGGGGTTGCAGAATTAAGTATCTATATTGGAAACAGGTATCAAGGTAAAAAGATAGGCACAGCACTTCTTGAAAAATTAATTGAACTTTCAGAAAATTATGGGTATTGGACATTGCAATCGGGGATTATTAAAGAGAATACCCCAAGCTTGAATTTACATAAAAAATGTGGCTTCAGGGAGATCGGTTATAGAGAAAAACCTGGCAAAATGGATAACGGAAAGTGGCATGATGTAGTATTAGTCGAACGAAGAAGTAAACTCATTGGCTAAAACATAAAAAAATATCAGACGATCAGGTTTGATATTTTTTTTATTAAATACATATTGACAAATATCGATTTAATGCTATAATTTACATATCGATGGACTTAAATATGTAAAGGAGTTTGACTTGAAAGAAAAGGGGAGTAATAACATGGATAGTAAAAGTAAAAACAAACTGATTATGATTTTGGGCTTAATGGCGTTCCTTGCAAATGGAGATAATTATGCCGCAGCACCATTAATCATCAATATTTCAAAAGACTTAAATATTTCAGTAAGTACAGCAGCAATATCTGTGACAGCTTATATGCTTGCATTTGGTGTATTTACACTGATATTCGGGCCTGTGTCAGACCGGTATGGCAAAGTGAAAATAATAAATATAGCAGCAATCGGAACTTCTGTTTTTAGTATATTAGGTGCATTTGCATTTAATTTACCGTCCCTTATATTTTTCAGGGCCATGAATGGTGCATTTGGTGCCGGTATTTTTCCGGTTACTATGGCATTAGTCGGACAAAGCTTTGATGATAAGAATCGGCATAAAGCCCTCGGTAAGGTTATGGGACTTATGTTTTTAGGAGCAGCTACAGCCTCTGCAATTGGTGGTGCGTTATCCTATTTTGGTTCATGGAGACTGGTTTATCTCATATATGGAATAGGAGAATTTGTACTTTCTATAATTATGCTTAAGATTTTGGAGCGGGATAAACCGGTAGTTGAAACACTGGATTTTGTGAAAGCATATAAAGAACCATTGACAAACTTTAAATTTATGAGAATTGTACTTATCGTATTCTTTTTGGGATTCAGTGTTTTTGGAAGCTTTACTTATTCGGGAACATTAATACAGGAAATCACAGGGTATAATATACTGATTGTTGGATTGGTTCTTTCTTTATTTGGCGTCGGTACGGTTATAGGCGGGAGAATGGCACCAAAGTTGAAAGCAAAGCTGAAAAATGGATTTTTAGTTTTAGCAGGACTGATAGGAGCGACATCCTTGTATGCGCTTTCAACCGTTACAAATGCCTGGCTGCTGGGATTGGCTCTGTTTGGCTTTGGATTAGCTTTTATTTTCCTTCAATCAACACTGATTTCAACGGCTCAGGAGCAATTGCCGAAAATGAGAGGAACTGCAATGTCTCTTACTTCCTTTAACATGTTTGTGGGTGGTGCCGTGGGCACAAGCTTAAACGGGATGATTATAAGAACTTATGGTGCTTCAAGAATCTTCCTGGTCACGGCAGTCCTCCTTTTGGTAGTTTCAATGTTTGCAGCATTCTTCGTAGCAAAATTTGAAATGAGTAAAATGAAATCAACACTACAGTCAAATTAAAGGGAGGCTTGTGTATGGATACTTATATCTTTTATGGGATTACCATCATTCTGTTACTTATATCATTTTTTAAAGATAAAAAGAAAACAAAGATGGCACTGAAAAAAGCCTGGAAAGCGTTTGAAAATATTCTTCCTGAATTTTTAGTTGTAATATTATTGGTTGGCGTCATGCTGGCGGTATTAAATACGGAGACCATTACCAGAATCATAGGATCGGATTCAGGCTTTTTAGGAGTAGGAATTGCTGCAATTGTTGGGGCTATAACGTTGATTCCCGGATTTGTAGCATTTCCTATGGCAGCGCTCCTTCTACAGGGAGGAGCCGGATACATGCAGATTGGAGCATTTGTTTCAACCTTAATGATGGTTGGAATTGTAACAATGCCGGTTGAAATTAAATATTTTGGCAGGAAAGTTACGATAATAAGAAATATTTTAGCCTTTATATTTTCCTTTATCGTTGCATACGTGATCGGATTGGTGGTGAATGGAATATGAAAAAAAATTTAAAGAGATACCGGGCATTTCTTGTAGTACTTGTATTCATCGCTGTATTGACAGTTGTAAATTATAAGTTAGGGCTCAAAGCATTGACCATTTCTGCAAATTCATTTAAAGAAATGCTGTTTGTAATACCGCCTGTATTTGTATTGCTTGGCTTACTGGATATATGGGTTCCGAGAGAAACCATGGTTAAATTTATGGGAGAGGGATCGGGTATTAAGGGAGTCATTTTATCCATTCTGCTGGGGTCGGCTGCCGCCGGGCCATTGTATGGTGCATTTCCCGTTGCAGCTGTTTTTATGAAAAAGGGTGTTAAGTTTATGAATATACTTATATTCATAGGCGCGTGGTCAACTACAAAGATTCCGATGTTTTTATTTGAAATAGCTGCATTGGGAAATAAATTTGCGGTTACAAGGCTGCTCGTGGACATTCCCGGAATTATAGTGATTGCCTTTATCATTTCCAGATTTGTTTCAAAAAAAGAAGTAGAAGAAATTTATGCAAGAGTGGAAAAGATAAATAAATAATTTACCTGATGCAATTAATTAACGATTGACATTTATCGATATGTGAGATAGGATAAAATTATCATATCGATAAATACAGATAAGAGGTAAATACAATGATAAACCAATATGAAAGAGATGCAAAAATCTTTAAAGCACTTTGTGATCCCAATCGATTAATGATTATTGAAATGTTACAGGGCGGAGAAAAATGCGCATGCAAAATACTTGAAGATTTAAATATTGTACAGTCCACTCTATCTCACCATATGAAAATACTATGTGAGTCTGGTTTAGTGGAAAGTACCAGGGTAGGAAAGTGGATGCATTATTCATTAAGTAAACAGGGATTTGAAACAGCAACAGCCCGCTTATCTGAAATTGCAAAGAGTATTAAATAAATAATTACTGTATTATTATTCTATTGAATGCCTGCTTCATAGTGGCTGCTTAGGCGGTACTGATGAAGCAGGCATTTACTGTATTTGACGGAAGCTGCTATAAGGAAAGAAATACAAAGTGTGGCTCTTAATCTTGTCTGCTATAGGAAAAATAAAAAATTTTACATAAAAACAACATAAAGATTACACAATACACATTGACAAATATCTATATGCTCTTTATAATAAGGACATAGACAAATATCTATATTAAAAATCCTGGAATATAAAAATGGAGAAGACAAAATGGATCTGCATGCAGACTATGCACCAGTATTTAAAGCATTAGGTGATGCTACAAGACTAAAAATTATAGAAATGTTATCCTGCGGTGAGCTATGTGCATGTGATATTCTGGAAAGTTTTGAAATAACACAGCCCACATTATCCTACCATATGAAGATTTTGACTGATTGCGGTCTTGTAAAAAGCCGAAAAGAAGGATCGTGGATCCGATACAGTAATAATACCGACTTAATTGAACAGATAAAAATTTTTGGGGATAAGATCACAACAGAACAGGAAAGCTGTATCTGTAAATGCTCGAAGGAGGACAATCGATGCGATTAATAATTATTGGTGCAGTGGCTGCAGGAACTTCAGCCGCCGCAAAAGCGAGAAGAAATGATGAGAATGCTGAGATTATTATCTATGACAAGGACAGCTACATCTCTTATTCAGGATGCGGAATGCCTTATTATATCGGTGGTGAGGTAGAGGAGGCCCAAAAACTTACTCCCAGAGATCCTGCTTTTTTTAAAAGTAAATATAATGCAGATATTTTCATAAGACATGAAGTGCTGTCCATTGACCATAAAAATAAAACACTGGATATAAAAAATATGTCTACCGGTGAGATCTTCCAGGACCATTATGATAAGCTTGTAATTGCTGCCGGCGCTGCCGCTGTTATACCGCCAGTCAAAGGAGCAGATCGAAAGAATGTATTTACCTTGAGAAATATCGGGGATATGAATCAAATCAAGGATTTTATTAATGAATACGCACCAAAATCAGCAGTTATTGTTGGAACTGGATTCATAGGTTTGGAGGTCTGTGAAAATTTAAAAGAGCTTGGTATTGATGTTACGCTTATAGAGAGACTTCCGTGGGTGACACCAGGTCTTGATGGAGACATGGCAGTATATGTGGAAGACCATTTAAGGAAAAGCGGTGTTAAGCTCTATACGGGCATATCAGTTGCAGAGATAAAAGAAGATAAGGTGATTCTGGAAGACCAAAGACAAGTGCAGGCTGATTTTGTACTTCTGTCAACCGGAGTAAGACCGAATACAGAATTAGCAGCAAAAGCAGGAATAGAACTGGGAGTAACAGGAGCCATTAAAGTAAATGAAAAGATGATGACAAATGTAAAAGACGTCTATTCCTGCGGTGACTGTTCGGAACAGTTTCACGTAGTTACCGGCAAACCGGTGTATCGTCCAATGGGCTCTACCGCCAATAAAACCGGAAGAATTGCAGGGGATGCAGTGACAGGAGGAAATTTATCCTTCAGAGGTATTCTTGGAACCGGTATTTTCAAAGTATTTGATATGACGGCAGCGATGACTGGATTATCAGAGAAAGAAGCAAAAAAGGAAGGGTATCATGTTGAAGTCTGTCACAATATTAAACCGAATAAACCGGAATATATGGGAGGCAGGGAAATGGTCATCAAGGGAATCGCCGATAAAGATACCGGCAGACTTTTAGGTGTCCAGATTGTTGGTTTTGAAGGCGTTGATAAAAGAATTGATGTATTTGTTACAGCAATTACTTATAAAGCACATGTAGAAGACTTATTTCATCTCGATTTGGCATATGCACCTCCGTTTTCCACCACAAAAGATCCGGTTATGTATACGGGCATGATTTTAAATAATGCGATTAATTCAGACAGAAAGCTTATCACTTCTGATGAACTGGAAGAGTTGATAAACTCCGGTAAGGACTGCCAGTTAATAGATGCCAGAGCCGCTTCACAATATGAGCAGGACCATATAGAAACGGCGGTAAGCATACCCCATGCCAGGTTAAGGGATACGCTGGATAAACTGGATAAAGATACCATAACTGTCACTTATTGCAACAAAGGGGTTACCGGTAATGCGGCGCAGAATATTCTGTTGAACCATGGGTTTAAGGAAGTTTATAATTTGTCCGGCGGACATAAAAATTATAGAAAAAGCAGGAAATCATAGTAACATATGATTTCTCCGTGCATAGTATATGCATATATGCTCATATAAATATTTACACAGGAAGGGGTGAAATCGTGGTCGATATTTTTAAAGCACTAGCAGAAGAGAGCAGGTTAAGAATCCTGGCTTTACTGATGGAAAGAGAAATGTGTGTCTGTGAGATAGAGGTCTGTTTAGATATGACGCAATCAAACGCTTCCAGGCACTTGACCGTACTTAAAAACTGCGGAATTCTTAATTGTTATAAGAAAGCACAATGGGCATATTATAAGATTAACGGCAGTTTTAAAGAAGAAAACAAAAGCCTGTGGGAGTATCTGCAGCAAAAGCTTATTGAGTTACCAACCTATCAGGCAGATCATGAACAATGTGAAAAGTACAAAACCATTGATGTCTGTGCAAATTCGAAAATAATACATTGAAGGAGAGAAAGAAATGAATAAAGAAATATCAGCAGAAATTGGTTTTTTTCAGAAATACTTAACGATATGGGTAGCATTATGCATGATTACCGGAGTATTGATCGGAAAGTTTCTGCCGGCAGTACCTGCGTTTTTTAATCAGTTTGAATATGCGAATGTATCCATTCCTACAGCAATACTGATCTGGGTCATGATTTACCCAATGATGATGAAGGTGGATTTTGAAAGCGTTAAAAATGTAAGAAAAAATCCAAAAGGATTATATTTGACATGGATTATCAACTGGTTCATTAAGCCTTTCACCATGTTTGCAATCGCTTCTTTCTTTTTCTATGTTGTATTTAAGGGATTGATTCCTGCAGAGTTAGGAAAAGAATATTTAGCAGGAGCCGTCTTGTTAGGGGCCGCACCCTGTACTGCTATGGTATTTGTCTGGAGCCAGCTGACAAAAGGAAATCCTGCCTATACGGTAGTGCAGGTAGCGACCAATGACCTGATTATTCTGGTTGCGTTTGTACCCATAGTTAAATTTTTACTGGGAGTGAGTAAGGTGTCCGTTCCCTGGGATACTCTGATTATATCAGTTATCCTGTTTGTGGTAGTTCCTTTAACCGCTGGTGTATTAACAAGAATGTATATTAGTAAGAAGAAAGGAACAGAATATTTTGAAAATCAGTTCCTGCCCAAGTTTGATAATGCAACGATAGCCGGTTTATTACTGATGCTTGTACTTTTATTCTCCTTCCAGGGCGATGTTATTTTAAACAATCCCTTGCACATATTACTGATAGCAGTGCCATTGACCATACAGACATTTTTTATTTTCTTCATTGCCTATCTGGCAGCAAAGGTACTGAAGCTTCCTCACAACATAGCAGCTCCGGCAGGTATGATCGGCGCCTCCAATTTCTTTGAACTTGCTGTTGCCGTTGCAATCGCCTTGTTTGGTATGGATTCTCCGGCAGCACTGGCTACTGTTGTTGGCGTTTTAACTGAGGTTCCAATCATGTTAATTCTTGTTAAAATTGCAAATAAGACTGCTCATTGGTTTCCAAAGAATTCAAAAGTAATTGAATAATAATATAAAAAATGAAAGGAAGTATTACAATATGAAAAAGATGCAGATATTTGAACCGGCTATGTGCTGTTCAACCGGACTTTGCGGCGTTGGAGTCGATCCGGAATTATTAAGAATTTCTACCGTATTAAACACACTGAAGAATAATGGAGTGAATGTTGACCGGTTTAACCTTTCAAATGAACCTCAGGAATTTGTAACGAATAAAATTGTAAACAGCTTTGTTAAGGAAAAAGGGGTAGAAGGTTTACCGGTTATTGTTTTAGATGGAGAAATTATTATAACTGGAAGATACCCATCCAATGAAGAATTTGTAAAATTGCTTAATGTGCCGGAAAATTATATTGGAGAAAAGCCAGATTCCGCAGCAAGTAAGAAAACACAGGGCTGTGGATGTTCCGGAGGGGATTGCTGCTGTTAGAAGGAGTGAAAGGGAGTTATAATGGAAAACTTTAATATACAAGAAGCAGTACTCACAAAATATCTTTTCTTTACAGGAAAGGGTGGAGTAGGAAAAACTTCAACAGCCTGTGCCACAGCGGTGTCCCTTGCTGATGCAGAAAAAAAAGTTTTGCTGATCAGTACAGATCCGGCATCGAACCTCCAGGATGTATTTGAGACAGAATTGGACAATAAAGGCGTTCCCATACATGAAGTTCCTAATCTTGTGGTAGCAAACTTAGACCCCATAGAAGCAGCTGCAGAATATCGTGAAGGTGTAATCGCACCATACCGCGGTCAGCTGCCTGAGACTGTGTTGGAAAATATGGAAGAACAGCTTTCTGGTTCCTGTACCGTTGAAATTGCAGCATTTAATGAATTTTCCAAATTTATTACGGATGAAAAAGTTCAGGAAGAGTTTGATTATATTATATTTGATACTGCACCGACAGGGCACACACTAAGGATGCTTCAGCTTCCGTCG
>NZ_JAWONS010000123.1:0-80173 GCF_033342255.1 Clostridium boliviensis | reverse complement strand
GGAAATAGGAAAGAGGAATGAGATGAGTAAAAATATTAAAGAACTGGAAGAGCAGATTGGCTACCGTTTTTCAGACAAGCATCTTATAACACAAGCTATGACACACAGTTCCTATGCCAATGAACACCGTTTGAATAAAACCGAGTGCAACGAGAGACTTGAGTTTTTAGGTGATTCGGTACTGGAGGTTGTTTCCAGTGACTGCCTGTATCACAAGTATCCCCAGAAGCCAGAGGGCGATTTAACCAAGATACGCGCAAGTATTGTCTGCGAGCCCACACTTGCTTACTGTGCAGAGGTGATTAAGCTTGGAGAATATCTGCTTTTAGGCAGGGGGGAAGAGTCAACTGGAGGCAGAGGGAGAGCTTCGATTGTTTCAGATGCGATGGAAGCACTGATAGGGGCCATTTATCTGGATGGTGGTTTTGCTAATGCAAAAGAGTTTATCCTTCGTTTCATTATGAATGATCTGGAACATAAGCAGCTCTTTTTTGATAGCAAGACTATCTTACAGGAGATTGTTCAGAGCCAGACGGAAGAGGCTCTGAGCTACGAACTCTTAAAAGAAGAAGGACCGGATCATAATAAGATATTCGAAACGCAGGTAAAAATCGGAGATACTCCCATCGGTCAGGGGACAGGGAGAACCAAGAAGGCGGCGGAGCAGGTGGCGGCTTATCATGGGATTCTGAAGCTGCGTGGACAATAATAAGGAACACCCTTCGGGTATCCCTCTATGTCCAAAGGGCGTGGACAATAATAAGGAACACCCTTCGGGTATCCCTCTATGTCCAAAGGGCGTGGACAATAATAAGGAACACCCTTCGGGTATCCCTCTATGTCCAAAGGGCGTGGACAATAATAAGGAAAAGAAAGGGCAGCTGGTGATGGCTGTCAGCGTGGAGTATGTATTTAAAAAGTATAGAGATTCAGGGGTTTAAATCTTTTGCCAACAAAATAGTATTCGAATTCCATAACGGAATAACAGGCATTGTAGGCCCTAATGGAAGTGGTAAAAGCAATGTTGCTGATGCGGTGCGCTGGGTACTGGGGGAACAGAAAGTAAAGCAGCTGAGAAGTTCAAGTATGCAGGATGTCATCTTTTCAGGAACAGAGCTGAGAAAACCCCAGGGATTTGCCTATGTAGCCATAACGCTTGACAATTCAGACCACCATTTAGCCATTGATTACGACCAGGTGACTGTTTCGAGAAGAGTTTACCGTTCCGGTGAGAGCGAATACATGATTAATGGAAGTGCCTGCCGGTTGAAGGATATCAACGAGCTTTTCTATGATACCGGAATTGGTAAGGAAGGTTATTCCATTATCGGACAGGGTCAGATTGATAAGATTCTAAGCGGGAAACCCGAAGAACGCCGGGAACTTTTTGATGAAGCAGCTGGAATTGTCAAATTTAAACGCCGGAAATCCATCGCTCAGAAGAAGCTTGAAGATGAAAAGCAGAATCTGGTCCGTGTCAGTGATATTCTGACGGAGCTTGAGAAACAGGTTGGCCCTTTGGCAAAACAGTCTGAGGCAGCCAAAGAGTATCTGCGGTTAAAGGAAGAACTGAAAAAGTATGATGTAAATCAGTTTTTGATGGAGACGGAAGGATTGCGTTTCCAGATGAAAGAAGTGGATGAGAAAGAGGTAATTGTCACCCGTGATCTGGAAGATGCAAAAAACATATCAGAAGGCATAAGAGAGCAGCATGAGACTCTTGATACATATTTATCCCAGTTGGATGAATCTATTTTAGCAAGCCGTAATGACAAAAACAACTCTGATATAGAGACTGGTAATTTACAGGGCCGCATCAATGTATTAAAAGAGCAGATTAATACAGAACAGATGAATGCGGAGCATATTGCAGGCAGGGTGAGATCCATACACTCTGAGATAGATATGAAAAATTCTCAGGCAGCTTCCTATGAGGAGGAACGGTCTGTTATCGCAGAGTCAGTAAGGGCTGCGGTAGAACAGCTAAAGCAGGGAGAGGCAGTTCTTGCTGCAGAGGATGAAAAAATTCATGTTCTGGAACAGAGGATCGAGTCCGGGAAAGGGAGTATAATTGAACTCCTGAATGAAAAGGCCACATTAAATGCGAAGCAGCAGCGTTATGAAACTATGCTTGAGCAGGTGAATGTGCGAAGATCTGAAGTGCTCCAAAAGCTTCTTAAATATAAGAGCGATGAATCCGAGCAGGATCAGCAGCTTTTGGTGCTTCAAAAAGAAGCAGACGAGATCGATGAAGGTATTCATAAGTACAATGAACTTCAAGAACAAAGCGAAAACCGGGCTGAGGAATTAGAGCATGAAGTCAAGCGGCTTGGGAAAAACTTAAACGACAGACAGCAGGAATACCATACCAGTTATACAAAACTGGAATCACTCCGGAATCTGGCAGAGCGATACGAAGGATACGGAGGCAGCATCCGCCGTGTCATGGAAGTAAAAGATCGGGTAAGAGGAATTCATGGAGTTGTGGCAGATTTGATTACTGTTTCTAAAAAGTATGAGGTTGCCATTGAAACAGCTCTGGGAGGAAGCATTCAGAACGTTGTTACTGACTCAGATCAGACAGCCAAACAGCTGATTGAGTATTTAAAGAAAAACAAGTACGGAAGAGCTACATTTCTACCTCTTACCAGCATTGGTAATAGAAATACTTTTAGTCAGGAGAAAGCCCTTAACGAACCGGGAGTGCTGGGACTTGCCAATACTCTGGTTGAGGCAGCCAGCCAGTACCAGGGCCTGATGAATTATCTTCTTGGCAGAGTGGTAGTTGTAGACACCATTGACCATGCAATTGCACTGGCCAAAAAGTTTCAGTATTCTTTAAGAATCGTAACTCTGGAAGGAGAACTTTTAAGTGCAGGCGGTTCCATGACAGGCGGTGCTTTCAAAAATACCAGCAACTTGCTGGGACGTAAGCGTGAGATGGATGAACTGGAAGCCGTCTGCGAAAAAGCACTGAAAGAAACCGGACAAATCGAGACAGAGCTGGTTATGAACGAAGGTCTTCTGAGTGAATGCAAAGAAGAACTGGAAAATATCAGAACTGAGAAACAGAAGCTTTATTTAAGGCAAAATACGGTTAAAATAAATCTGCACAGGATTGAAGATAAGAAAGCAGAGATTATAGAGTCCTATGGGGACTTAGAACTGGAAAATTCTCAGCTTGAGGTCCAGAAAAAGGAAATCGGAGAAAACAGGCAGGATCTGATTCTTTCTATGGAGAAACTGGTTTTACGAAGCGGTGATATTGACGGTGAACTGGAGGGGTTCAATGCAGAACTTGAGTTGGCAAGATCCAACCGGGAAAAACTCTCAAAAGACTTATCCGAGGCACAGCTTAAAGCCTCTGGTCTGAAACAAAAGGATGATTTCGAGCTGGAAAATATCCGGCGGGTGAAAGAGGAAGTAAGCAGGTTGGAAGAAGAACTTTCAGCACTGACTCAGGGTTCAGGCAGCTCCGGTTTGATTATAGAAGAAAAACAAAAGGAAATCGAAGCATTAAAAACCCAAATTGCTGAAATCAGTTCCGTAAAAGAAACGCTGGATCAGGAAATTAACGATAAACTGGCAAAAAAAGAAATGAAATCCAAAGAACAGAAAGAACTGTTTCAGAAAAGAGAAGAGCTTACCCAGCGCATCAGTCTGCTGGATAAGGAATTATTCCGCCTTCAGAGCCAGAAGGAGAAGATGGAAGAACGTATGGAAAACCACGTAAATTATATGTGGAACGAATATGAACTGACATTTTCAAAAGCTGAAGCTTTAAGAAATGAGGAATGGACTTCTCTTGTGGATATCAAGAAAATGATTGCTTCCTTAAAGGAGGAGATCCGTAAGCTGGGAAATGTTAATGTTAATGCCATTGAAGATTATAAAGAAGTATCTGAACGATACGAATTTATGAAAACCCAGCATGATGATCTGATCACTGCAGAGGAAACGCTGTTGAAAATCATTGACGAACTGGATACCGGAATGCGTAAGCAGTTTGAGGAGAAATTCAGGGAAATCAGAGTGGAGTTTGACAAGGTTTTCAAAGAACTCTTCGGAGGAGGCCGGGGTGCACTGGAGCTTGTGGAAGATGAGGATATTCTGGAGGCAGGAATACAGATTGTTTCCCAGCCGCCTGGTAAAAAACTCCAGAATATGATGCAGCTATCCGGTGGGGAAAAAGCACTGACAGCAATTGCTCTTCTTTTTGCCATTCAGAATTTAAAGCCGTCCCCATTCTGTCTGCTGGATGAGATCGAGGCAGCGCTTGATGACTCTAATGTAGACCGTTTCGCAAAATATTTGCATAAGCTTACAAAATTTACACAATTTATTGTTATTACCCACAGACGTGGTACCATGGTGTCTGCGGATCGTCTGTATGGTATTACCATGCAGGAGAAAGGCGTTTCAACGCTTGTATCTGTTAATCTGATTGAAGATGATTTAGAAAGTTAAGGAGGCCGACTATGGGAGAAAAAAAGGGATTCTTTGGAAAACTGGTAGCTGGACTGCAGAAAACAAGAGACAACATTATCGCTGGTGTGGATTCCATTTTCAACGGTTTTTCGGCCATTGATGACGAGTTTTATGAGGAAATTGAAGAAATTCTGATCATGGGTGATCTGGGTATCCAGACTACGATGTCCATTATGGAGGATTTAAGAAAAAAGGTTAAGGAAAATAATATCAAGGATCCTTCCGAATGCAAGCAGCTTCTTATGGATAGTATTATGGAGCAGATGGATTTAGGGGAAAATGCTTATGAATTTGAAAAACGCCGTTCTGTTTTATTGATTATCGGAGTAAACGGAGTTGGAAAAACCACTTCTGTAGGAAAGCTGGCAGGGCAGTTAAAGGATGATGGAAAAAAAGTAATTGTTGCTGCGGCAGATACATTCCGGGCAGCAGCGATTGAACAGCTGACCGAATGGGCAAGAAGAGCAAACGTGGATATAATCGCCCAGCAGGAAGGCTCTGATCCTGCAGCTGTTGTTTATGATGCTGTTGCTGCGGCAAAATCCAGACAGGCAGATGTCCTGATCTGTGATACGGCAGGACGTCTCCACAACAAAAAGAACCTGATGGAGGAACTGAAAAAAATCAATCGCATCATAGATAAGGAATATCCGGAAGCATACCGGGAAACGCTTGTGGTCTTAGATGGTACCACCGGTCAAAATGCTCTTGTACAGGCGAAACAATTCATGGAAGTGGCAGACATTACCGGAATTATTCTTACCAAACTGGATGGTACAGCAAAGGGAGGAATTGCAGTAGCAATTCAGTCTGAACTTGGAATTCCGGTAAAATATATTGGTGTTGGAGAGAAGATTGATGACTTGCAGAAATTCAATGCAAACGAATTCGTAGATGCATTGTTCCACGTAGAAGAGAAAGATGAGGTGTAAATTATGTTGACATTGGAAAAGTTTGAGGAAGCAACAGAGGTCGTTGGAAAGGTTACCCTGGAAACAAAGCTTATATACAGTGAGTATTTTTCCGGTCAAACTGGAAATAAAGTGTATTTTAAGCCGGAGAATATGCAGTATACAGGGGCATACAAGGTAAGAGGTGCTTATTATAAAATCAGCACTCTGACAGAGGAAGAAAAATCCAAAGGATTGATTACTGCCTCTGCCGGCAATCATGCACAGGGCGTTGCCTATGCGGCGAAGCTTGCCGGAATTCCCGCTACCATTGTCATGCCGACTACGACTCCTCTGATGAAGGTTAACCGGACAAAGGGATACGGAGCAGAAGTAATTCTGGAAGGAGATGTCTTTGACGAGGCCTGCAACTATGCCTATAAGCTTGCAGAGGAGAGAGGACTTACCTTTGTTCATCCCTTTAATGATTTAGATGTGGCTACCGGACAGGGAACCATAGCCATGGAAATCATTAAAGAACTTCCCACTGTCGACTATATTCTGGTACCAGTCGGCGGTGGCGGTCTTTGCACCGGCGTATCCGTACTGGCAAAGATGTTAAATCCAAAGATTAAAGTAATTGGTGTGGAGCCTGCTGGTGCAAACTGTATGCAGGAATCACTCCGCCAGGGAAAAGTAGTATCTCTTCCCAGTGTCAA
The DNA here is from genome assembly GCF_033342255.1 of Clostridium boliviensis. Classification (NCBI taxonomy): domain Bacteria; kingdom Bacillati; phylum Bacillota; class Clostridia; order Eubacteriales; family Clostridiaceae; genus Clostridium; species Clostridium boliviensis. The sequence continues at coordinate 74,076 of NZ_JAWONS010000123.1, read as the reverse complement.
TACCATTGCAGACGGTACTGCAGTGAAATGCCCTGGAGACAAGCTGTTTCCATACATCCAGGAAAATGTTGACAGCATCATTACAATTGAAGATTCTGAACTGATTGTAGCATTCTTAGATATGATGGAAAACCATAAAATGGTTGTTGAAAATTCCGGGCTTCTTACTGTTGCTGCTTTAAAACATATTGATGTGGATAATAAAAAGATTGTATCAATCTTAAGCGGCGGTAATATGGATGTGATCACGATGGCTTCCATCGTACAGTTGGGACTGATTCAGAGAGACCGCATCTTTACTGTATCTATTCTTCTCCCGGATAAGCCCGGAGAATTGGCCAAGGTATCGACTCTTCTTGCAAAAGAACAGGGCAATGTAATTCGTCTTGAACATAACCAGTTTATCAGCATTAACCGGAATACAGCGGTGGAATTAAGAATTACATTGGAAGCTTTTGGAACAGAACATAAGAATGCGATTATGGCTGCCCTTACTTCCGAAGGATATCGGCCGAAGCTTGTAAAATCCAAGGGAACCTATGGGGAATAAGATAATAAAAAAGCCGGGATTAACCGGCTTTTTTATTAATTAATATTATTTAAGGCTTTTTGCACTTTCCCCATCATACGAAAAGATACGGAATAAGTTTCTTTGTTATCCATAATTAGCAGAGCGTCCTCTCTGGAATATTTAATTACATGTTTCAGATTTACAATAGCAGAACGGCTGCATTGAAGAAAGGCAGAGTTTAGTATTGAATTCAGTTCCTTTAAAGTTCCGGTTATTTGTTTTACACCAGTTTTTGTATGTATTATAATTTTATGATAGTCTTCTCCGGTTGTAACTGCAATAATATCGTTCTGGTCCAGGATGAGAGAAGATTTATCAATTTTAATCGATAAAAAATGATTTGATATATTTAACTGGTTTTTATAGTTTGTTTCAGCGTTTCGTATACACGAGCATATCTGGTCCGGTAAAGTATTCGTCATATCTTTTACAATAAAATCCATGGCCTCCACTTTATATTGAAAAGTGAGAATAGCCATTTCGCTATGAGTAGTGACAAAAACAATGTATCCGCGTGGATCATATTTGCGAATTTCCTGAGCCAGTTCTATTCCGTTTAATTTAGCGTGTAAATCAATATCAAGAAAATAGAGTCCTGTAATGCTGGACTTTTTTCTCAATGATAATAGTTCTTCCGGATCAGAAGTGCTACAATAAAGGTTAGATTCTGTGGAATTCATTAACAGATATTTATCAACAATGTCTTTCCATCTTATTAATTGTCTTTCATCGTCTTCACAAAGATATATATGAATCATCTATCGCACCTATTTTACACCTTTTCTTAAAATCAGTTTTTGAGTAAAGTAAGGTTCTTCGTAAGTCATATCCCAGATAATATTATCGTGATTTTGTAGTATGAGGGAAACGTTATAGAGTCCTACTCCACGATCTTCCCCTTTTGTGGATACTCCATGGCTGCTAAGTTTCGAGATTGCATGACTTAGAGGACGCGAAGTGTTTTTGATAATGATATAAAGTTCATCGTCCTTATAAAACATGCAGAAGTACAATTCTTTTTTTGCAGTATCCATAGCTGCTTCTATGGCATTATCCATAAAGATTCCAATGATTCTGGACAGATCAAGACAATCAAGGACCAGATTGTCAATTGTTTCTGTTAATTCAATTTTTAGATCGATTCCTATCTCCATTACATAAATAAATTTTGATGAAAGCAGGCTTTTTAAAGCCGTGTCTCTGATTTTCGACAGTGCCCCTAATTTTGTGTCTGATTCTGAAAACTCATGACTGATTGGGAGGACCTTTTTCTCATAATATTCAATTAATCCTTGCATATCACTTTCATCCATAAAACCACTCATAGTGCTTAATATGTTTAAGTAATCATGCTTGAATTTTCGCATTATCCCGTAGGATTTTTCCAACTTATCTGTATAAAGCTGTAGATTCTCATACTGCGCCATACGGAATTTATAGGCTTGTTCGCTAACAGTCACCTTGTAAATTGAATACATAAGTAAAGCGGTGATTGAAAATAGCAGTAAAAAAATCATCCCATTTAGTCCAATTACGCCATAATTATAACCTAGACGTTCTCCATATGAAAAATTAAAGACGAAGAAAAAAACCAGTAAAGATAAATCGATTAATATTGCTTTCAACATATGCTGGTTAGTTAAATATTGAGTAATATTTAATCTTTTGTGAATAAACCATCCGATTAATTTTGTTGTAACTCCGCAATATGTACAATATATAATGGAAAAAGCAATATTCAGCATATCATGTTTCAGCATAGATACCATATCCATTTTAAGTACTTCACCGGCAATGTACATAAACAAATAATTAAATGCTATGATATATAAATATCCGAACATATAACATCCCAGGCTTAAATAATCGCTTTTTGTAATCACATATACAATCAGCAATATACCTGAAAGAGTAATAAAAGTACCGGCCTGCCCGTAAACATGGTTTAAAAGATAAAGAGAGCCAAACGCATATAAGAACAAAAGTAATCTTTTTAACACAGACGGTTTTTGGGGCAATAAATTAACACAGGAGAAATAATTACATAGTCCTCCTGTAAAAGTATAAATAAAATATGTCATGGTGTCTCACCTCGCTAGTAAATACTATTATTGTACCTTGTTAGATATAGAAAGTAAAGTTAATTGTGTGAAAAAACATTGTATTTGACGCTTAAGATAAAATACACTACGAAAATTGCAAAAACATTTTTTATTTAAAAGTTATGGTAATATAGGCATAAATGGTGGTGGTAAAATGAGCATAAATAAAATGGCATCAATGATGAATAGTTGGCTGAATCAAATAAGTCCCAAAAGTAAAGAAGAGAACGATGTAATACAATATGGAATTGAATTATTATTGGATAATATCGTTAAGTTTATATTCATACAAATCATAGGAATTATGATTGGAAAAGGTCTGGAAACTCTTCTTATATTAACAGCTTTTTGCGGACTCAGATTGCAAGCTGGCGGTATACATGCAAAAACAGGGGCGGGCTGTGGGTTTAGTATGTTACTTATATGGGCTTTATCTTTAACCGGTCACATATATTTACCAATCAGGCTATCCCTACTGCCATATATCTATATTATATCGGTGATTACTATTTTAATCTTTGCTCCCAGAACCATCAACATAGAATACTTTACACCAAAAGATATTCGTAAGAAGAAACTGTATTCTATTGCTGTTTTAACCATTATCATGACGGCTGCTTATTTAGATCCGTCGATGAGAGAACTACTTATTTATCCGGTTGTTTTGGAAATATTAACGTTATTTCCTAAAAACAAAACAAATAAAAAGGAGATTGAGGATGATGAAGAAAGAAGTAGTAAAAGAATTGCAGAAAGCATTAGTGAAAGTATCTCTTAATTCTGTAGGGAGAAGCATTCCGGCTGGAGTTTATGAAAGAAAAATCCCAGAAGAAGTGTTAAAAATGCGCAATGCAAAGTAGTTTGAGTAGAAAAGACATCATCAGAGATTCCGGTATGAGTAATGCAACAAGATTTAAAAATGTTGTTTAATGAAAAAGCATATAGTATAAGTAAACATTGGTTTCTTATACAAAAAAGGGGAGTATCTGCTGTCTTTAAGTGTAGTTTTAAAAGACAGCAGATCTATATGTATTAGAATGGATTTTTCGTTATGCATGTAGTTTTTTTCCTACGTAAACAGATGAAATGTTAGGAGAAAGGTATATGAGAGAAAACTTATTTGTTAAAATATTAAAAAAGGAAAATAATATAAAAAATTTCGAGATTTTTAATGAACAAAATATGTGTGAGATTATACCAGAGGAATACTGTATCGAGGTAATAACGAAAATTCCCGAAAGAAAGAATATTATAGAAATGATAGAGATTTAAATAGAAAATAAATGGGTGTTAAAACAGATTGATAGATTTGTTTTGACACTCCTTTTTTATGAAAAAACGGACTCGTAAGAGTCCGCAATCATTACAGTTTATTTTCTGGAATTTTGGGTTCAGCAACCATAGAATAATTTGTATGATAAATTACAAATCCCGGAGCTGCCCCGGCCACTTTTTTGATCTGTTTTTTCTGTATATAATCCACTTCGACTTTATCATTTTCCCGGCCTTTGGAGTAGTAAGCAGCCAGTGCCCCGGCTTCTTCAAACGTCCGGTCAGGAAGCTCTTTTCCTTCAGATTTAACGATTACATGGGAACCCGGAATTCCCTTTGCATGAAACCACCAGTCATTGCCGTTAGCAACTTTAAAGGTCAGTTCTTCGTTTTGATAGTTGTTTTTTCCTACATATATATGAAAACCATCGGATGAAATATAATGGAAAGGCTTACTGGTGACTTTTGGTTTCTTGTCTCCGGCCCTGCGGTGCTTGACATAGCCGTATTCCATCAATTCTTCCTTAATCTGAACAAGATCTTCTTCTAGCAAAGCGATATCCAGTGCTGCACTGATGGACTCTAAGTGGTCGATTTCCTGCCTGGTTTCACTGATTTGTCCGGTAACAGCTTCAAAAGTTCGTTTCATTTTATTGTATTTGTCAAAATATTTCTTGGAATTTTCTTTGGCGGAAAGCTGGCTGTCCAGTGGGATAGTGATGTCCTCGTTGGTGTAATAATTTAAGCAGGTTAGCTGCTTCTCACCGCCTGTCAGTTCATAACCATAGGTATTTAAAAGTTCTCCGTATACTTTGTATTTGTCCTTTTTTTTCGTGTCTTTTAACTGTTTTTCCTGCAGATCGTATTTTTTATAATTACGTTCCAAAGCTGTCTGCACAATCTTCCTTAAATCAACAGATTTCTGACGGATTCTGGTTACGATATTTTTGGCAGCATAGTAGGTTTCTAACAGTGTACTGATGGATTCAAATGACTTTGCTTCGTAACCATTTCCTTCATAACAGGTTAAGGGGACAGCTGCGAATTCAACCGGCTCTTCATTTTTGTATATAATATTAGGTTTAAAAACCCCCTTTTTGATGTCTTCAATCATAAAAGAGAACATGCGGTATAAATGCAGAAGTTCCGTTTCAGAAAGTTCATTGGCAGAATGATCACCATCAATAGAAGCAAGATGGCACAGCTCATGACCGATAATAGGACTCAGCCCTGTAAGAGTTAAATAAAGACCCTTTTGAACCGGTGCTGCCGCATGTCCTACACAAGCAATGAATTCTTCTTGTGTAATTGTCAGCGGATCCTTCTTCTCCATAGTTTGAGGAATAAAATATTTTCTGCCGGGCAGAACCTCACGCACAGAACTGACCTGGGCAGAGATGTGCTTAATGCTGTCCAGTATCAAATCATCTTCATTGCAGAAGATAATATTGCTGTGCTTTCCCATGATTTCAATCATGAGCTTTTTGGTCCGCCTGTCCCCTAATTCATCTAAATGCTCAATTTCCATGCAGAGAATTCGTTCCAGACCTGGCTGGCTGACTTTTACGATCCGCCCGTTTCCAATATGCTTTCTTAAAAGCATGCAGAAATTAGGCGCAGTTAAGGGACTCTGCTTGTTGTTTTCCGTAAAATAAACCAGTGGTAAGCTGGCACTGGCGGAAATTAAAAGTTTCCATGTATTTTTTTGATTTTTAACAGTAAACAGCAGTTCATCTTTTTCCGGCTGAGCGATTTTGGAGATCTTCCCGCCTTCCAGCCGGTCTTTCATTTCTGCCGTGAGATTTGCCATAACAATTCCATCGAATGCCATTGTTTGTGTCCTCCGGTAAGGTTTATAGATGGAGATAGTATATCACAGAAACATGGTTCTGTAAAATTTAAAACCATTTGACTTGTTTTTTATTATGACTTATAATGGTTTATATCTATGGCGAAAGAGAGGCATTTGTAATGATTAAGAGCATGACAGGTTTCGGTAGGTACGAAACCGTCACGGATGAGTATAAAATTTCCGTCGAGATGAAGGCTGTAAATCACAGATATTTGGATTTAAGCATAAAGATGCCGAAAAAGTTTAATTTCTTTGAAGCAGGGATCAGGAATCTGTTGAAAAATTATATTCAGCGCGGAAAAGTAGACGTTTTTATCAGTTATGAAGATTATACGGAGAACAAGTTGTGTCTCAAGTATAACAGTGCGCTGGCTGCTGAATACATGGGCTATTTTACAAAAATGGAAGAGCAGTTTGGAATTCAGAATGATATCAAGGTTTCTGCACTCGCCAGATGTCCGGAAGTCCTTATTATGGAAGAAGTACCGGAAGATGAAGATCAGATGTGGAAGCTTCTGTCAGAAACAGTAGAGGAAGCTGCAAAGCGTTTTGTGGAAACAAGATTAACCGAAGGCGATAATTTAAAGGCGGACCTTTTAGGCAAGCTCAGCCTGATGAATGATATTCTCGATTTTGTTGAAGAGAGATCACCTAAGATTCTGGCTGAATATCGGGCAAAACTGGAAGATAAGGTGAAAGAGCTTCTGGCAGGCGCTGCCATTGATGAAAGCAGAATTGCTGCAGAGGTGACGATATTTGCAGATAAGATCTGCGTGGATGAGGAAACGGTCCGGCTGAGAAGTCACATTGAACATACACGCTCAGAACTTGAGATAGGAGGAATTGTGGGAAGGAAACTTGATTTCATCGCACAGGAGATGAATCGGGAAGCCAATACCATTCTTTCCAAGGCCAGTGATCTGGAAGTTTCAGAGAGGGCTATTATATTAAAGACTGAGATAGAGAAAGTACGGGAACAGATACAGAATATTGAGTAGGAGAATCGCAGGATGAACGAGAATGGTATGTTGGTAGTTGTATCCGGTTTTTCCGGTGCCGGAAAGGGCACACTTATGAAAGCGCTTCTGAACCGGTATGAGAATTATGCATTGTCTATTTCCGCCACTACCAGAGCTCCCAGAACAGGGGAAGTGGACGGAAAAGAGTATTTTTTTGTTACAGAAGAACATTTTAAAGATATGATAGAGAAGGATGCATTGATTGAGTATGCACAATACGTCAATCATTCTTATGGCACTCCCAAAGAATATGTTTTAAACCAGATGAAAAAGGGGAAAGATGTTATTCTTGAAATAGAAATTCAGGGAGCGCTGAAAGTAAAGGAACGGTTTCCGGAGGCAATCCTGCTGTTCGTTATGCCGCCCAATGCACAAGAACTGAAACGCCGTTTGGTCGGCAGAGGTACAGAAAGCATGGAGGTAATTAACGCCAGGCTGCGCAGGGCTTCGGAAGAAGCAGAGGGCATGGAAGCTTATGATTATATTCTGATTAATGATGAGATCGACAGATGTGTGGAAGAGATGCATCTTATGATTCAGGTACAGCATAAGCGTGCTTCCAATAATGTAGCATTTTTGTCCCAGATCCGGGAAGAATTAAAGAATATATAATTTTGATTAAGAAAGGGGAATGGAAGATGTTACATCCATCTTATTCTGATTTGATTAATGTAGTAAACAGTGAGGTTGAGCCTGGAGAGGCTCCGGTTATACAGAGCCGTTATTCCATCGTGATTGCCGCAGCAAAGAGAGCAAGGCAGATCATCGGAGGTGCTGACACTGAGGTTCCGGGAGCCGGCAAGAAGCCGCTATCAGTTGCCGTAGAAGAGTTATACGAGGGCAGAGTGAAGATTTTAAGCGAAGCGGACGCAACAGAAGAAGACGATAATTAGGAAGAGGGCCGTCTCCGTTTTGGTAGATGGCCTTTTCTTTCAGGAAAACCAATGACAGGAGTTTTAAACATGAAGTTATTATGCATTTCACTGGGCTGTGATAAGAATCTGGTTGATACTGAGATGATGTTAGGCCTTTTAAATAAAGACGGGTATACGTTTACAGATGACGAATACGAAGCAGATGTCATTGTCATCAATACCTGTTGCTTTATCGGCGATGCCAAAGAAGAAAGTGTAAACACCATATTGGAGATGGCTCAGAGAAAGACAGATGCAAACTGTAAGGCGTTAATTGTAACTGGCTGTCTGGCGCAGCGCTATAAGCAGGAAATTATTGATGAGATACCTGAGGTGGATGGCATTCTGGGAACCTCAACTTATGATGAGATTTCCAATGTTTTAAAGGCTGCACTGGGGGGAAAGGAACCGGTAACCTGTTTTCATGAACTGGACATACTACCCCAGACAGGAACGGACAGAATTCTCACCACTGGCGGCCATTATGCATTTTTAAAGATTGCAGAAGGATGTGACAAGCATTGTACTTACTGCATCATTCCCACGCTGAGGGGGAATTACCGCAGTGTTCCCATGGAATATCTTGTAAAGGAAGCTGAAAAGCTGGCCGAAAAAGGAGTGAAAGAGCTGATCTTAGTAGCTCAGGAGACGACACTATACGGCGTTGATCTCTATGGTAAAAAATCACTCCCTGAACTGTTACGAAAGCTTTGCAAGATTTCCGGCATTCAGTGGATCCGTATACAGTATTGCTATCCTGAGGAGATTACCGATGAGCTGATTGCAGTAATAAAGGAAGAGGAAAAAATCTGCCGCTATCTGGATATGCCGATTCAGCATGCCAGCGATCATATTCTAAAGCGCATGGGAAGAAGAACGTCCAAAGAGCAGCTTAAAGAAATTGTTAACAAACTGCGAAGAGAGATTCCGGATATTGCACTTAGAACCACGCTTATTTCCGGATTCCCCGGAGAGACAGAAGAAGACCATGAAGAACTGATGGAATTTGTGGATGAGATGGAGTTTGAACGTTTGGGAGTTTTTGCTTATTCTGCAGAGGAAGATACACCAGCTGCAGAATTTCCGGATCAGGTACCTCAGGAATTAAAAGAGGAACGAAGGGATGCAATTATGGAACTCCAACAGGAGATTTCCATTGAGCATTCCCAGTCCATGGTTGGAAAAACACTGGAAGTAATGATTGAAGGAAAAGTGGCTGATGAGAATGCTTATGTAGCCAGAACCTATATGGATGGTCCGGGAGTGGATGGAATGATTTTTGTCCAGACGGGAGAGGAACTCATGTCTGGTGATTTTGCAAGAATCCGTGTAACCGGAGCGATGGAGTATGATTTAATAGGAGAGTTGGAAGATGAATTTACCGAATAAACTGACTGTTTTAAGGGTTATCATGATTCCGTTTTTTGTTCTTTTTTTACTGCTTGACGGAGGTACCAATGTGACCTATCGTTATATTGCAGCAGCTGTATTTATTGTTGCAAGTTTTACCGACCTGCTGGATGGAAAGATTGCTAGAAAGTATGGACTGGTTACGAACTTTGGAAAATTTATGGATCCTCTTGCTGATAAACTTCTGGTATGTGCCGGTCTGATCTGTTTTACTGCACTGGGTCAGCTGCCTGCATGGATCGTTATTGTGATTATCAGCCGTGAATTTATTATCAGCGGGTTCCGTCTTGTTGCCTCTGACAATGGTGTGGTAATAGCAGCAAGCTATTGGGGCAAATTTAAAACCGCTTCCCAGATGATTATGTCTGTGCTTCTGATTTTAAACATCCCTGTATTGGCCATTGTTACCAATGCTTTTATCTGGATTGCGGCAATCCTTACTGTGGTTTCTCTTGTTGATTATATAGCAAAAAATTATCGCGTTCTTATGGAAGGGAGTATGTAATCATGGTTGTAGAACTAATTTCGGTTGGAACCGAGATTCTTCTGGGTAATATTGTGAATACCAATACCCAGTATCTCGCAGAAAAATGTGCTCTTTTAGGGCTTTCCATGTATTATCAGGTAACTGTCGGAGATAACAGGGACCGCCTTGCGTCGGCCTTTGAGACAGCTCTTAGCCGCTCTGATGTGGTTATACTTACCGGAGGACTTGGTCCAACGGAAGATGATCTGACAAAGGAAGTCTGTGCAGAAGTGATGGGCTTTGAACTGGTTGAGGATGAGAATACCAGAGAGCGGATCGCGAAATATTTTAAAAACAGCATCTATAAGGAAATCCCGGATAATAACTGGAAACAGGCTATGGTACCGCAGGGAGCCACGGTTCTTGATAACAGCAATGGAACAGCACCCGGTCTGATTATGGAGAAAAACGACAAGACCGCAATTCTGCTTCCAGGTCCGCCCAATGAATTAAAACCTTTGTTTACAGAACAGGTTTCCCCCTACTTAAAGAAACTCCAGCCACAAGTTATACGCTCCCAGATGATTAAAATATGCGGTCACGGGGAAAGCCAGGTAGAAGATAAACTGATTGATTTAATCAACACCCAGACCAATCCTACCATTGCCACCTATGCCAAAACAGGGGAAGTTCATTTAAGAGTGACAGCAAAGGCGGACAGTGAAGAGGATGCAAAGAATCTTCTGAAACCAGTTGTTAAAGAGATCAAAAAGCGGTTTGATACAGATATCTATACAACTAAAGAAGAAGAAACTCTTGAGATGGCAGTGATACGGCTTTTAAAGAAATACGAGCTGACAGTCACAACGGCGGAGTCCTGTACAGGAGGTCTGATTGCAGGCAGACTGGTTAATGTACCAGGAGCATCTGAGGTCTTCAGGGAAGGCTTTATCACATATTCCAACAAAGCAAAAAGGAAATATTTAGACGTCAGCAAGAGTACTTTGAAAAAATACGGAGCAGTCAGTGAACAGACAGCCAAGGAGATGGCGACTGGAGTTGTATTTGCAACAGATGCTGATGCATGCGTTGCTGTAACAGGAATTGCCGGACCAGATGCAGAAGGTGAAAAGCCAGTTGGTCTTGTATATATAGCTTGTTATATGAAGGATAAAGTAAAGGTGGAGGAATACCATTTCAAAGGTAACCGTGAGAAGATCAGGGAACAGACAGTAGTAAAGGCTCTGGACTTCTTAAGACGGTCTATTTTGTCCAATTATCATTAGAGACCCCGAGAGGAGACGATACGTGGAAACCCGTTTAATTAAAAAGCAGATGACTTCTGCTTATCAGTATTCTTATGTAAGGCTTGTACTAAATTATTATACATTATTGGAGACTGTTGCAGAAGAAGCACCCAAATCCCAGCAGATTACTGCGTGTGTGAGACGGTTAAACGACCTTATGGGAGAATATATTACCGGTAATGAAATCAAGGATGATCTGCTGAAACTAAGAAATGATATGACTCGGGAAGTGGAGGTGCTGACCTCATATGCTGACTGCTTTCAGATTTACGAGTATATTTTAAACCGCATGGAGCGTAAGTTTGCACCTTACAATGTGCCAGGTACAACTGAAGACGAATTTTTAAAAAGGCTGTTGGAATTTATCACAGGTGCTGGTGATTCGGCTGTTATGAACGGCCGGATCAAACAGATTATCGGACAGCTTCCGGTAAGACTGACAAAACAGAAGTTTTACAGTCTTCTTATGGAAGGGCTTTCTATCTATATTGGTTCTCCAAGAGAAAATCTTCGTGACATGATGTATACGCTACGGACGGAGTCCATGGTTTATCTTCCCGAGGGTATGGAAAATGGTCACAAGGATATTTTTGAAATTTTACAGCAGTTTAAGCACAGTGATTACCGGAATATGACATTTGACGGTTATAATGAAGCTGCCGCCAAATTGTCCTATGCAAGCCAGGTACTTACTGATGAATCAGGTTATTACGTGATGATTCAGGATCTGATTAATGATCTGCTCGTGTTACTGCTTGCCCAGCCGGATGCAGTGATCGATGTCAGCGAGGAAGATTTTTATCGTTCTGTGATAAAACGTATTCTGCTTAAATTTGAACAGGAAGATTTTATCATTGCAGAAGAGGAATTTCTTGATCAGCTGACCCAGCTGGAAGGCAGGCAGGAAGCTTACTACGAACGATATTTAAAAGTAGAAGTTGTAAAAGAAGACCAGCAGCCGGTCAATGATCCGGATTATATCCGTTCTATGAATGTGGACAGGCTGTTATCTGGCAGCAGTTTTGCACAACTGTTGATTCCCAAGGAAGCAACGTCTTCTGCAGACGATGCAGAGAGTATTGTGGACCGGTCTTATTTAGACAAGGAAGCAGAAGCTTACATTCATGAACTGGATGAACTTTTTGCAGATGCTCCAAAACCGGTAGTCCGTGCGGTGATGGCTAAGGTTCTGTCAGACCTGCCTGTTTATTTTAACTCAATCGATGAAATACAGGAATATATCAAAGGCAGTCTTGGCAGCTGCATGGACCAGGCTGAAAAAGAAACATGTATGGAATTATTGGAAGAGTTGATGGATTATGAAAATAAGCTGGTATAACCGTTTATACGTCGGAGAAAAAGCAAAGAAGAAACGTTACCGGATCATTCAGGGAATCAGGAAGGGAAAGCCAGGTTTGGAAATTTATGTGATTACTCCCGCTTCAAATGGGAATAATATACTTGATATCTATCCGGCTGCTGAACTGGCATCTCCGTTTTATAAGGAAAAAGAGTTCTTTATACTCGGCATTGCTGCTGATTACTGGGAGGCTCTGGAAGTAGCAGGATGTGTGATCCATGACTTGTACCGGAAAACAGAGGGATTTCATCTGTCTGATTTAATAGACTCCGGTAAGATGTGAGGTGTTCATGCTTCATATAATTTTATTTATTTTAAAACTGATAGGGCTGCTAGTCCTGATTCTCTTAGGGCTCATTTTACTGGCAGTTTTGCTGGTGCTTTTCGTTCCGGTCCGTTACCGCGGGGAAGGATCTTATTATAACAGAGTGAAGGGAAATATGAAGATTTCCTGGCTGCTACATATCCTTTCTGTCACGGTCCGGTATGAGAATGAGATTCTGATTGTCATTCGTCTGTTTGGGTTTCCAATCAGGAAACCGAAAAAGATGGATGAGGAGATGAAGGAAGCTGAGGAAATTGTGGTTCAGGCTATGGAGGTAAAGGAGCCGGAAACCATAAAGGAAGCAAGACGATTGGGAGAGGATATTAAAGATACGGTCCTTAAAGAGTCTGAGCCTCAGCCGTCAGTACATGCTAAGAGAAGGTCCTGGATTCAGACCTTGTATTACAAGATAAAGAAGAAATTCATTCATATTCTGAAAAAAATAAGGCATTTATACAAGAGAATTTGTGACACATGGAAGAACATGAAGGATAAGAAAGAGGAAATTCAGGCGTTTCTTACCAACAGTCAGAATCAGAAAACAGCAAAGCTGCTTTTCAGACAGGTAAAACGTCTGATTCGTCATATTTTCCCTGTGAAGGGACATGGAACTGTGACATTTGGTTTTGAGGACCCGGGTCTGACCGGACAGGTACTTATGGCTGCCAGCCTGCTGTATCCGTTCTTTCATAAACATTGGAATCTGTATCCGGTTTTTGACCGGCCCGTGTTTACCGCAGAGGGTACATTCCAGGGAAGATTACGCCTGGGAACAGCCCTTGTTATTGGTTTGCGGATGTTTTTTGATAAAAACTTCAGAGTTTTGCTGAAGAGATGGCTTCGATAAAGGAGGAATTGCGTTCAATGGCAGATAATTATTTTACGTCTACAGTAGAGGCACTGTTTAAAGGTATGGATGCCTTTGTAGCGACAAAGACGGTTGTGGGAGAAGCGGTAAAATTGGATGATACCATTATTCTGCCTTTGGTGGATGTAACCTGCGGAATGGCCGCCGGATCCTTTTCAGAAAATACAAAAGAGAAGGGTGCAGGAGGAATGCATGCAAAGATGAGCCCAAGTGCCATACTGATCATACAAAATGGTGTGACAAAGCTGGTTAACATCAAACAGCAGGATGCGGTGACAAAGATTCTTGACATGGTTCCGGATTTTGTCAATAAATTTACATCAGGAAATAAAGAGGTATCTCCAGAGGCAATTAAAGTGGCAGAGGAGATGGCTGCTGCAGCAGAGAAAGAAAAAGCAGAAGAATAAGAAAGGGATAAGCCGCATAGGATATTATATATAGCCTGAATGGATTGAGGGATGATATGAGAAGAGTATGCGGACTTATGCTGTTTTGTTTTGGAGCAGGTATGGCTATCCTACTGTTTATCCCGGCGACGATCGTTACAATTCTGTTTATAATTGGATGTCTGGTACTGGGATATAATCTGTTTTGTTATTGACAGCGAATGCTATTATTGAGGCCCGATTGGATCAACCGGGCCTCATCATTATAAAAAAAATACTCCTGACTGTCACCAGCCAGGAGTTTCCTACGATTAAGCTCTTTCAACTAATCCGGATCTTAAACAGGAAGTACATACGTACATCTTCTTAGCGCCGCCTGTTACTTTAACTTTAACGGACTTCACATTTGCTTTCCACATCTTATTGGATCTTCTATGGGAATGGCTCACTGCGTTGCCAAAGTGAGCAGCCTTTTCACAAATTGCACATTTAGCCATGATTGCACCTCCTTAAAAGTAACTTGGATTTTTATTGGTTGAAAAATCCACAACAAATGTATGATAACAGAAATTACAGCGATTTGCAAGTGAAAATTAAAAATTTGTTTCTTTTTTTGGAAAAATAATGTATAATCAAAACAGACAGAAAGAACGGAGGTAGAGACTATGAAGGGTTATATCAATAATAAACTGGGCGAAATCCAGGTAAGCCCTGATGTTATCGCTATGTACGCCGGAACAACTGCAGTTGAGTGCTTCGGTATTGTCGGTATGGCGGCTGTCAGTATGAAGGATGGACTCGTTAAGCTGTTAAAACGGGAAGGACTGACACATGGAATCAATGTTTTGATTCAGGACAACCATATCACCATTGATTTTCATGTGATCGTAGCATACGGAATCAGTATATCAGCAGTAGCGGATAATCTGATTGAAAATGTAAAATACAAAGTAGAAGAATTCACCGGTATGACGGTAGATAAGATTAACATCTTTGTCGAAGGCGTAAGAGTGATTGATTAAGGAGGAAACTACCTGTGGGTATGAAGTATATAGACGCAAAGATGCTGCAGAAGGCATTTTTAGCAGGTGCAAAAGAACTGGAAGCCAAAAAGGACTGGATTAATGAATTGAATGTATTTCCGGTACCAGATGGAGATACCGGAACAAACATGACAATGACCATTATGTCAGCTGCAAAAGAAGTGGCTGCTATTGAGAATCCGACTATGGAATCTCTGGCAAAAGCAATTTCTTCCGGTTCTTTAAGAGGCGCAAGAGGAAACTCCGGCGTAATCTTATCCCAGTTATTCCGAGGTTTTACAAAAGAGATCGCAGCCGCTGACCAGGTGACCGTTACTATTATGGCTAATTCCTTTGTAAGAGCCACAGAGACAGCCTATAAGGCAGTTATGAAACCAAAAGAAGGAACGATTCTGACAGTTGCAAGAGGCATGGCAGAAAAAGCTGCTGAGCTGGTTACTGAGACAGAGGATATTATTGAATTCTGCCATCAGGTCATTGAACAGGGAGATTATGTGTTAAGCCAGACACCGGAGATGTTACCTGTTTTAAAACAGGCCGGTGTTGTGGATTCTGGTGGTCAGGGACTGATGCAGGTAGTAAAAGGAGCATTTAATTTTCTTATAGGTAAGGAAGTTGATCTTACGGTAGAAACTGCAGGACACAGGGAGGCAGCATCAGGCTCTGACGGTGTTGCTTTAAAAGAAGCAGATATTAAATTTGGATACTGCACAGAGTTTATTATTAATTTAGAAAAGTCTTATAATGAAAAGGCTGAGCAGGAATTTAAGGGTTATTTAGAATCCATAGGTGATTCTCTTGTGGTTGTATCAGATGACGATATTGTAAAGGTACACGTTCATACCAATGATCCGGGACTTGCCATTCAAAAGGCTCTGACCTTTGGCTCTCTGTCACGTATGAAGATTGATAACATGAGAGAAGAGCACCAGGAAAGGCTGATTAAAGAATCAGAAAAGTTGGCAGCACAGCAGAAGGCAGAAGAAAAGAAAGCAGAGTCAAGAAAGCCTTATGGTTTTATCTCCATTTCTGCTGGAGAAGGTCTTGATGAGATCTTTAAAGGCATTGGAGCGGATTACTTAATTCAGGGCGGTCAGACCATGAATCCCAGTACAGAGGACATGTTAAACGCCATTGACCGGGTAAATGCGGACACAATTTACATCCTGCCAAATAATAAGAATATCATTCTGGCTGCAGAACAGGCGAAAAGTCTGGTGGAGGAAAAGAAAGTAATCGTTATCCCCTCCAGGACGATTCCACAGGGAATCACTGCTATTATAAATTTTGCACCTGATTTATCTCCCGAAGAAAATGAAGCCAACATGACGGAAGAGATGTCACGTGTAAAGACCGGACAGATTACTTATGCAGTCCGCAATACCACCATCGATGACATCGAAATCAAAGAAGGCGATATTATGGCTCTGGGAGACCGCGGCATTCTTTCAGTGGGAAAAGAGATTGAATCCACTGCTCTCAAATCACTGGAAGCCATGGTAGAGGAAGAATCAGAATTAATTACTATTTATTATGGTAAAGATGTGAGCGAAGAAGCTGCCAATGCATTAAAGGAAAAAGCGGAAGAACAATTCATCAATTGTGAAGTGGAACTTCATTCCGGCAGTCAGCCAATTTATTATTATCTGATTTCCGTAGAATAAAAAGGAATCAGAGCATAGGATTCCGGGCAGACAAAACATCAGTCTGCCCGGTTTTTTTGAATTATTATTCAAATGAATTGAAAGGAGGCAGCGGAACGAATGAATCTAAAATCCATTGAAACACTAAAGGGAATCGGTGAAAAAACAGGCAAGCTCTTTCAAAAGATTGGTGTAGATACGATAGAAGATCTTCTGGAATATTATCCAAGGGCATATGATACGTATGAGGAACCCTCACCCATTGCCGAAATCAGACCGGATACCGTAATGACAGTGGCCGGTATGCTTGAAAGAACACCGGATGTGAAACGATACAGCCGTGTACAGGTTGTTACAGCCAGTTTAAGAGATGGATCTGGTACCCTGCAGCTGATCTGGTACAATATGCCTTATCTGCATGCTACACTGAAAGCTGGAATGCGTTCTGTACTGCGGGGCAGAATCATTAAGAAAAGCGGACGGCTTGTTATGGAACAGCCGGAGGTCTATACGCCGGAAGCTTATGGAGAAATACTTCATTCCATGCAGCCAGTTTACGGTCAGACGAAGGGACTAAGCAACAAAACCATTGTCCGCGCGCAAAAACAGGCGCTTGCTGTGCGCCGTATGATTCGGGATTATCTGCCTGCAGACCTGCGGAAGAAACACGAACTGGCAGAATACAATTTTGCAATTGAACATATTCATTTTCCAACCGACAGAAAGGAACTTTTGTTTGCAAGAAAAAGGCTGGTTTTTGATGAGTTTTTTCTCTTTTTAATGGCTGTCAGACGATTAAAAGACAAAAGAGGGAATAAGACCAGTCCGTTTGTTTTCCAATTATCAGAGGAAGTGAAATCCTTTCAGGCCAGTCTTCCTTATTCTTTAACAGGTGCACAGCAAAAGGTACTGGATGAAGTCTATGCGGATATCACAGGCGGCATGGTTATGAATCGTCTGGTACAGGGAGATGTGGGATCAGGAAAAACCATTATTGCCATACTTGCTTTGATGCAGGCAGCCTTTAACGGTTATCAGGGCGCTTTGATGGTTCCAACGGAGGTTCTTGCCAGACAGCATTATGAATCCATGATGGAACTGTTTGCCAGTCATCAGATCCCAAAGGTACCTATCCTTGTTACCGGTTCCATGACAGCAAAAGAAAAACGAATTGCTTATGAGAAAATAGCAGCCCATGAAGCGGATATTATTATAGGAACACATGCGCTTATTCAGGAAAAGGTTGTTTATGATAATCTTGCACTGGTTATTACCGATGAGCAGCACCGGTTTGGTGTGGGACAGAGAGAACTGCTTGGAAAAAAAGGCAAAGAGCCTCACGTAATGGTTATGAGTGCAACTCCCATACCCAGAACTCTGGCTATTATTATTTACGGTGATCTGGATATCTCTGTGATTGATGAGCTTCCTGCCAATCGTCTTCCCATAAAAAACTGCGTAGTGGATATGGGATACCGGAAAAAAGCATATGATTTCATAAAAAAGGAAGTTGCAGCCGGGCGTCAGGCTTACGTGATCTGTCCCATGGTTGAGGCAAGTGAGATGATAGAAGCGGAGAATGTCATCGATTATACTGCCGCTTTAAAAAAGGCCCTTCCGGAAATCAGTATCGAATATCTTCACGGTAAGATGAAAGCAAAGGAAAAAAATAATATTATGGAGCGGTTTGCAGCAGGTGAAATCTCCGTTCTTGTTTCTACAACGGTAGTTGAGGTTGGTGTCAATGTGCCCAATGCGACAGTCATGATGATAGAAAATGCAGAACGGTTCGGTCTGGCCCAGCTTCACCAGCTAAGAGGCAGAGTGGGGCGTGGCAGACATCAGTCTTACTGCATTCTGGTAAATGGTTCCGGACAGGATGGAACAAAGGAACGTCTGGATATCTTAAACAAGTCCAATGACGGATTTTTTATTGCCTCGGAAGATTTAAAATTAAGAGGACCTGGTGATATATTCGGTATCCGGCAAAGCGGAGAGCTGGAATTTAAATTAGGGGATATTTTTACAGATGCAAATCTGTTAAAAACGGTATCGGAGGAAGTGAATCTTATTTTTTCAGAAGATCCGGATCTTGAAAAAGAGGAAAATACAGAGCTGAACAGAAAACTCAGTGAATATCTGGAGAAAAGTTATGACAGGCTGAACTTGTAAGTAAAGAAGTATGAAAAAGGAGGCGTAGTATGAACAGGGAAGCTTTAAAAACAGATGCGAAAGATGCCATGAGCCAAGCATTAATAAGCCCATATCTGGTTACTGTTATTATGGGAGTAATCCTAACGGTTTTATCTGTAATCCAGCTTTTTCTGGATAAATGGGAGGAGATACTAGAAAATACCCATGCAGATCTGCACCAATGGCAGTCATTTATTATATTTAGTATTGTTTTCTTCGTGATATATTTTATTATAAGTACATTACTGGAATTTGGTTATTCAACTTACTGTTTAAAAGTGGCAAAACGTGATGAATCCATGTCCTATGGAGACTTATTTTCCAGTGCATACTATTTACTAAAGGCACTGGGACTTTCCCTGATGGTGGGGATATTTATTACGTTATGGACCTTGTTGCTGATCATACCAGGGATTATTGCTGCTTTGCGCTATTCCCAGGCTGTTTTTATTATGGTTGAAAATCCTGATAAAGGAATTTTTCAGTGTATCCGGGAGAGCAAGGAAATCATGGACGGTCATTTATGGGAATATTTTGTTTTAAATTTGTCCTTTATATTATGGATTTTACTTGCTGCGGTCACATGCGGTCTCGCTTATATTTATGTATATCCCTATATGACTGTCACGCTGGCAAATTATTATATTGAGATAAAAGATTAAAAGCAGATACAGTCAGGAAAACCATTGAATTTGGCAGGGCTTTCTGTTAAAATAAATTTTGTGTGAACAGGACCAGATAAGTGGAGGATTGCGGAAGATGAATTGTGTTATAATAGGAATTGCCGGTGGTACCGGATCAGGAAAGTCAACATTTACCAACCGGTTGAAAGAAGCATTTTGTGATAATATAGCAGTTCTTTACCATGATAATTATTATAAACGTCAGGATGGGGTTCCTTTCGAAGAAAGAAAGAAGATGAATTATGATCATCCGGAAGCTTTTGAGACAGAGCTTTTACTGGAACAGCTGGCTGCACTGCGAAACGGAGAATCGGTTGCGTGTCCGATATACGATTATTCCAAACACAATCGTTCTGACAAGTTCGTTAAAGTTGCACCTAAAAAGGTTATTTTAGTTGAAGGCATTCTGGTGTTTGCGGACGAACGTTTGAGAAATATGTTTGATATTAAGATTTTTGTTGAAGCCGATGCAGATGAGAGGATTTTACGCCGTGTGATCCGTGATGTAAAGGAACGGGGAAGAGATATTGAAGGGGTCGTGGAACAGTATCTGACTACGGTTAAACCTATGCACTATCTCTATGTAGAACCTACGAAGCCAATGGCCGATGTAATTATAAACAGCGGTATGAATGAGGTGGCATTCCAGCTGGTTAAAACGAATATTGAAAAGATATTAAGATAAGGCTGATTTGAAGTGATTCATTTTTTCCTGAAAATAACATTTTACGAAAAACCTTCTAGTGTATTTCACCTTATTAAAGCCATAATAGGAGTGTAGCACAAAACACACCATGAAAAAAGATTTATGAAACATGGTGAATAGATGAAAAGGAGGCATTTTATTATGTCAGGAAAATCTAACACTACAAATGTACCAGAAGCAAAAGAAGCAATGGATCGTTTCAAAATGGAAGTAGCAAACGAATTAGGTGTACCGTTAACAAATGGATATAACGGTAACTTAACTTCCGCACAGAATGGTTCCGTAGGCGGATATATGGTTAAGAAAATGATCGAAGCCTATGAAAGACAGATTGCAGGTAAATAATCTGTAACAATTCAAAAGGAGCTGCAGCCGGTAATCATTCATTTGATTACAAAGGGGCTGTGGCTCCTTTCTTTTTTTTGTTGTATAATTTCTATATTCATACTATAATAGTCTGGAAAAATAATGTGAGGAAACTGTATATGAGAGTAATCGCCGGAAAAGCCAGAAGGCTTATTTTAAAAACAATAGAAGGTCTGGATACGAGACCAACGACCGACAGAATAAAGGAAACACTTTTTAATATGATTCATGACCAGATCCCGGACTGCTGTTTTCTGGATTTGTTTTCCGGAAGCGGAGCTATCGGAATTGAGGCCTTAAGCCGGAGCGCCAAATTGGCAGTAATGGTGGAACAAAACCCGAAAGCAGCGGAGTGTATCCGGGAGAATT
The DNA here is from genome assembly GCF_033342255.1 of Clostridium boliviensis. Classification (NCBI taxonomy): domain Bacteria; kingdom Bacillati; phylum Bacillota; class Clostridia; order Eubacteriales; family Clostridiaceae; genus Clostridium; species Clostridium boliviensis. The sequence goes on along the minus strand of NZ_JAWONS010000123.1, from coordinate 53,221 downwards.
TAAAAACAACTCGTCTTCAGGATGATGCAGTTGTCATGAACTGTGATGTTTTAACTGCATTGAAGCGTCTGGAGGATAAGGATTATCTGTTTGATGTTATATTTATGGATCCTCCCTATCGTATGGAATGGGAAAAACGGGTTCTGGAATATCTTGCCGGTTCATCCCTGATTAACGAAGTGACTACCATAATTACTGAAGCATCCCTGGATACGGATTTTGATTATTTAAAGTCCCTGGGATATGAGATTACAAGAGAGAAAAATTATAAAACCAATAAGCATGTGTTTGCAGCAAGAACAGAAAAAGAATAGATAAAAGGAAGAGACAATATGAGAAAAGCGGTTTATCCGGGAAGCTTTGATCCGGTGACCTATGGTCATCTTGATATTATTGAGCGCTCGGCAAGAATGTGTGATCATTTAATTATTGGGGTTTTAAATAATAATTCAAAAACTCCGTTGTTTTCTGTAGAAGAACGTGTTAATATGTTAAAGAGCCTGACGATTAATTTTGAGAATGTAGAAGTGAAATCATTTGGAGGGCTGTTAATCGATTTTGTACGAGCCAATCAGGCGGAGGCGGTAATCCGCGGGCTTCGGGCTGTAACGGATTTTGAATACGAATTACAGATTGCACAGACAAACCGGGTGATTGCACCAGAGGTGGACACTGTGTTTTTGACGACAAATTTAAAGTATTCCTACTTAAGTTCCAGCATTGTGAAGGAAATTGCCTCTTATGGCGGTGAGATAAACGCGTTTGTGCCTCAGGAGATTGCAGAACGTGTAAGGAAGAAAATGGAAGATAGAACGAAATAAAGCAAGGAGTGTCCGTATTATGATGAGCAGAATTGAACAGTTAATCGGTGAAATAGAAGAATATATTGACAGTTGTAAGTACCAGCCCCTTTCTAACAGTAAGATTGTGGTAAACAGAGATGAACTGGAAGAGCTGCTGGTGGAACTGCGTCTTCGGATTCCCGATGAGATCAAGCAGTATCAGAAGATTATCAGCAACAGGGATGCCATCATGGGCGAAGCCCGGCAACAGGCTGATTCCATTCTGGCCCAGGCCAATGCCCAGACCAATGAACTGGTAAATGAGCATGAGATTATGCAGAAAGCATATGCCCAGGCCAATGAGATTATTGAACAGGCTCAGGTTCAGGCACAGCAGATCGTTGAGCAGGCTGTTGCTGATGCAAACGGGATCCGACAAAGCTCCGTTCAATATACAGATGATATGTTAAAGAGCCTGCAGACGATCATCAGTCACTCCATGGAGGGTGCACAGGGGCGCTTTGACGCTTTTATGACTTCCATGCAGTCAAGTTATGATATTGTATCCTCTAACCGTCAGGAACTGACAGGAGCTGTTATACAGACGGCAGAAGGACCACAAGACGGGTCAGCAGAATAAACAGTAGGATTGTCAGGAGAGTATGTATTGCTTTCCATGCTACATAGTGCCGGATGGATAATCCGGCATTTTTTATGACACTCTTTGTCTGAAAGACACCGGAGAAGCCGCCAAATGCTGTAACTGCACTGATCCATAATCCTCCCCCCATTCCGGTAAATACATGGGAAACTGCCTGGATCCCTGTAGTGATTTCCACAAATCCGAGAAGTACCGCTTTATATTCCGGTGAAAGGAAGCCAAGCTTCATGATGTAAAAGGCCACAATGGAAAAAAGCATGATATATCCGCCGATTTTTACCATTACCTCGCAGGAATCCATAAGACTTTCATCAAAGGATTTAACTAGTTCTTTTGAAACGGGCAGGGAGCGAAACGGCCGTTTCACCCTGTAACAGATGCGGGCTGCAAGGGATACCGGTATAACAGGAAGATAGATGCAAAGCAGAAGAATCCAGACCGGTACAGTCTTTGGAAGAGCAGAGGCTGCATATCCCAGGAGAAACATGGGGCTGGGATGATTGCAGACTGCTAATAAATATTTTCCCTCCTTTTGCGTAATCCTGTTTTCATCCATAAATTCGCTGCAGGTTTTGGCGCCTATGGGATATCCGCAGAGCAGGCCTGAAAAGAAGGTATAACACCCGGCATCAGACAGGCAGAAGAACCGGTGCAGAAGCTGCCTGACCGGAAATATCAGTATATGTATGGCATTTAAGGAAACAATTACATTGGAACAGATCATAAAAGGGAGAAGCGTGGGAACCACCACACTGCCCCAAAGAATCAATCCGCTTTTTGCTCCTTCAAATGCGGTATCATGAAAAAGGAGCAGCAGAAACAGCGCAGAAACAGAAAGAAGACGGAAGAAGGATTTTTTCATACCCACCTGAATAGATTGTTTTATACAATATATTGAGAAGGCAAGATTGATATGATGGTGATTGTTTTTTTAATCCTGATCCTTTCCGTGTTTCATGTGACCATGATTGATTATCTCTATAATAATCCCACGTTTTATCAGCTGAATGCCTACACATGGGAGAGTGATGATTTCAGAAGTATGCAGCTTGGAAAAATAGTGGCAGACTGGGAGGAGATCGACTATGATACCCTCACCTCTCTGATGGTAGAACACCAGTATGATTTAACAAAGGTGAAGGATGTAACCGTACATACAAACAGACTTTTAAAAGTGAAGCCTGCAGAATACCGAAAGTTAAAAAAGGCTTATGAAACCATACTTGGTGATCTGAAGTATTTTCCTGTTCCTGAAAATGCTGATCCGGATTTTCCTCATGTAAAATTTGAAGATGGCTGGATGGAAAGCCGCTCCTATGGCGGAGAACGGGGACATGAAGGCTGTGATGTAATGGGAAATGAAAAACCCAGAGGCACCTATCCCATCATCAGCATCAGTGACGGTGTCGTGGAAAAGGTGGGCTGGCTGGAAAAAGGCGGCTGGCGGCTGGGAATACGGACTCCGGGGGGAGCATATTTGTATTATGCCCACCTCTATGGTTACAGCAGAGAGTGGAAAAAAGGAGATCCGGTGAATGCGGGTGAGCTGCTTGGGTATATGGGAGATACCGGATACAGTAAAGTGGAAGGAACCACCGGAAATTTTGATGTGCATCTGCACCTTGGAATTTATATCCGGACGGATCACAATGAGGAGATGAGTGTCAATCCTTACTGGATCCTTAAATATCTTGAGAAATACCGGTTGAAATATTCATATTAGTATATTAAGATTGCTTACATAGAGAGGAAATAGGAGTAAAAAAGTGAAGGAAATTAAAATTTCGGAAGAATTTTTAAGCAGGATGAAGGACTTACTGGGGACAGTAGAATACGAAGCTTATCTAAAAAGCTTTGAGGAAGAACGGCTGTATGGACTGCGTGTCAATACGTTAAAGATCTCCCCTGAAGAATTTCAGGATATAACAACATTAAAGCTTCATCCGGTTCCCTGGATCAGCAATGGTTATTATTATGAAGGAGTGGAACGTCCTGCTAAAGATCCCTACTATTATGCCGGGCTTTACTATCTGCAGGAACCCAGCGCAATGACACCGGCCCATATGCTTCCGGTTGAGCCGGGAGATAAAGTTCTGGATCTTTGCGCTGCACCAGGCGGAAAAAGCACGGAGCTTGGCGCGAAGCTGAAAGGGAAAGGACTTTTGGTATCTAATGATATCAGCAATTCCAGGGCACGGGCGCTGCTGAAAAACCTGGAGCTATGGGGAATCGACAATATCTGTGTTACCAGTGAGGAGCCGGAAAAATTAAATACGGCATTTCCTGGCTTTTTTAATAAAATTCTGGTAGATGCGCCCTGTTCGGGAGAAGGAATGTTCCGAAAAGATGCAGATATGGTGAAAAGCTATGAAGAACACGGGCCTGAATACTATGCGGCGATTCAGACTAAAATCGTTGGACATGCGGTTGATATGCTGGCTCCTGGCGGTCTTTTGATGTATTCTACCTGTACTTTCTCCATATGCGAAAATGAAGATATTATCCGACATATCCTGGAAAAATATGACGATATGGAACTGGTGAAACTGCCGCTGTTTGAGGGGGCTTCAGACGGTATTGGACTGTCAGGATGCCTTCGCCTGTTTCCCCACAAAATCAAGGGAGAAGGTCATTTCATGGCACTCTTAAAGAAAAAGGGAGACCCAGCTTTGGGAGAGCCTGAAAAGCCAGAACGAAAAAAGGCAAAAGTATTACCAGAAGAGCTGTCCCAGTTCCTGTCAATGATATCAAAACCGTTTATTACCTCCCGGATCGAGATTAAGAATAACTGTGTCTACTACCTTCCGGAATATTTTCCGGAGGCTGGACGGAAGCTCCGTTTTCTGCGTACAGGTCTTCTCCTGGGTGAGATGAAAAAGGAACGCTTTGAACCGTCTCAGGCACTGGCTCAGTCTCTCACAAGGGAAGGGTTTAAGCAGACCATCTCGTTTCAAAAAGAAGATGAAAGAGTAATCCGGTATTTAAAAGGAGAAACTGTTTTTTTAACAGAATCAGAAGAAAGAAAAAAAGGCTGGATCTTAATCTGCGTAGACGGATTTCCTCTGGGATTTGCCAAGGGAAATGGAGATACGCTGAAAAATAAATACTATCCGGGATGGCGGTGGCAGTAATGAAAGAAATCCGATTAGATAAATATTTAGCTGAAATGGGAGAAGGAACCAGAAGCCAGATAAAGGAAATGGCAAGAAAAGGAAGGATTACCGTTGACGGCACACCGGAGAAAAAACCGGAACGCAAGGTGATTCCGGGCCAGAACTTAATCGCAGTTGACGGAAGAACTATTTCCTATGCAGAATTCGAATATTATATGTTGTGCAAGCCCCAGGGAGTAGTGTCAGCTACAGAAGATAACAGGTACCAGACTGTCATTGATTTGATTACGGACCGGAAGCGGGGAGATTTATTCCCTGTGGGAAGATTAGATATCGATACGGAGGGTCTTCTACTCATTACCAATGATGGGGATCTGGCTCATCAGCTTTTGTCCCCTAAAAAGCATGTGGATAAGGTGTATTATGCCAAAATAGAAGGAGAGATTCCTTCAGATGCAGCTAAACGCATGAAAGAGGGAGTATTGCTGGAAGACGGAACCTTAACGATGCCTGCCAGTCTTGAAATTCTGGAACATGGAAAGCCATCGGTCATTCTTCTGACGATCAGAGAAGGGAAATTTCATCAGGTAAAACGAATGTTTGAAGCTTTGGGGTGCAGTGTGGTATACTTAAAGAGACTCTCTATGGGCAGCTTAAAGCTGGATGAAAATCTACATCCTGGTGAGTACCGATCCCTTACCCAGGAGGAAATTGATCTGTTAAAGCGTCACGGAAAGGAAGAGAAAACAAAAGATGTTAAATCAGAAAAAAGCGGTAATTTTTGATCTGGATGGAACCCTGGTGGATTCCATGTGGATGTGGAAATCCATTGATATAGAATTTTTAGGCATCAGAGGCATTGCCTGTCCAGATGGTCTGGAACGGGAAATTGAAGGAATGAGCTTTACAGAAACTGCCTTTTATTTTAAAGAGCGGTTTCATCTGGAGGAATCTCTGGATGCGATTAAGGGAATCTGGACGGTTATGTCTCTTGATAAGTATAAAAATGAAGTTCCATTAAAGCCGGGAGCAGGGGAGTTCCTTGCCTACCTTGCATCACAGGGCATACATACTGGAATAGCCACCAGCAATGGCAGAGAGATGGTGGATGCTGTGATTGAAACCTTAAAAATAGGGAAATATTTTAAAATAGTGGCCACCTCCTGCGAAGTCGCAGCGGGAAAGCCTGCACCTGATATTTATCTAAAGGTAGCAAAGGAACTGGATGTATTGCCGTCTCAGTGTCTGGTATTTGAGGATGTACCTGCTGGAATTCTGGCAGGAAAAAGGGCAGGTATGACGGTCTGTGCAGTTGATGACGAATTTTCCAGGGCTTTAGAAGATGAGAAACGGGAACTTGCAGATTATTTTATTTATGATTATTACCAGTTGTTAAAAAGAAATGGAGTTAACTCATGATGCACGACTATCTTCCGATCACCAGGGCGGACATGAATATCCGGGGGTGGAAACAATGTGATTTTGTCTATGTAACAGGAGATGCCTACGTAGACCACCCCTCTTTTGGACCTGCTATTATCAGCCGTCTGTTAGAAGCTCACGGTTACAAGGTAGGGATGATAGCCCAGCCCGACTGGAAGGACCCTTCCAGTATTTCTGTACTTGGTGAACCACGGCTTGGGTTTCTGGTTTCCGGCGGAAATATGGATTCTATGGTAAACCACTATTCTGTCTCAAAAAAGAGACGACAGCAGGATTCCTACACTCCGGGAGGCGTTATGGGAAAGCGCCCTGACTATGCAACTACAGTTTACTGTAATCTGATTCGTTCCGTTTATAAAAAAGAGCCGGTAATTATCGGTGGAATCGAAGCCAGCTTAAGGCGTCTGGCTCATTACGATTACTGGTCAGATCGTTTGAAACACTCTATTTTAATCGATTCACAGGCGGATTTAATTTCCTATGGAATGGGAGAAAAATCCATTGTGGAAATAGCAGATGCTCTAAACAGCGGCATCGATATCCGGGATATAACCTTTGTGGAGGGAACTGTCTACAAAACAGACAGCCTGGAGTCTGTATATGATGCCCACGTTCTGCCGTCTTATGACAGTATGAAGAAAGACAAGCTGGAATATGCAAAAAGTTATTTTATTCAGTATAACAATACAGATCCTTATATTGGGAAGCGCCTAGTGGAACCATACAAGGACAATCTATACGTCGTTCAGAATCCACCAGCAAAGCCGTTGTCTACAGAAGAGATGGACCAGGTTTATTCACTTCCTTACATGCGTAACTACCACCCATCTTATGAAGAGCTGGGGGGAGTACCTGCTATCAGGGAGATCAAGTTCAGTCTCATAAGCAACCGCGGCTGTTTTGGCGCATGCAGCTTCTGTGCACTCACCTTCCATCAGGGAAGAATCATACAGGCAAGAAGCCACGAATCTCTCATTGAGGAAGCAAAGTGGCTGACGGATGAGCCTGATTTCAAAGGCTATATCCATGATGTTGGAGGCCCTACTGCGGATTTTCGGTATCCGGCCTGTGAAAAACAGATAGGAAAAGGTGCCTGTCCCAATAAACAGTGCCTGTTTCCAGAACCGTGTAAGAATTTAAGAGCAGATCATTCCGATTATATTGAGCTCTTAAGAAAGTTAAGAAATCTGCCTAAGGTAAAAAAAGTGTTTATCCGTTCTGGAATCCGTTTTGATTATGTGCTTGCAGATCCAGGTAAGAAATTCTTAAAAGAGCTTTGTGAACACCATGTCAGCGGTCAGTTAAAGGTAGCACCGGAACATGTGGCAGACAAGGTTCTCAATAAGATGGGAAAGCCGAAGAACGATGTCTACCGCCGGTTCGTAAAGGAATACAACGATATGAACGGACGGCTGGGCTTAAAACAGTATCTGGTCCCTTATTTAATGTCCTCCCACCCGGGGTCTGGTCTGGCGGAGGCCATTGAGCTTGCGGAGTATTTAAGGGATCTGGGTTACATGCCGGAACAGGTACAGGATTTTTATCCTACGCCTTCAACGATATCCACCTGCATGTATTATACTGGCTATGATCCCAGAACGATGGAACCGGTTTATGTTCCTACCAATCCTCATGAGAAGGCCATGCAGAGAGCATTGATTCAATACCGGAATCCAAAGAATTATGACCTTGTGACAGAGGCACTTACGAAAGCAGGAAGAACTGATTTAATCGGATTTGATAAAAAATGTCTGATCCGCCCCAAATATGGCCAAAAACCAGGTTTTTCCCAGGATAAAACTGGGAAAGATTATGGAAACAGGAAAAAGGGGGATACAGCCGGAGGTCAGCGGGAACGAAGGAAAAAGACCATCCGGAATGTTCATAAAAAATCAACAAAGAAATAGAATAAATGTCTGATTGAAAGAAGGGATCATGATGAAGATTGCTATCGTAACTGGTGCGTCTTCCGGTATGGGAAGAGAGTTTGTCATGCAGATTGCCGACCGCTTTGGCGGCATCGGGGAGATCTGGGCGATTGCCAGACGGCAGGACCGGATAGAGGAATTATCCCCTCTCGTACCGGTAAAAGTAAGATCGTTTGCCATTGATTTAACTGATGACAGCAAACTGATGAGTCTGCAGGATGTATTATTTGAAGAGAAACCGGAAGTAAAATGGCTGATTAATGCAGCGGGCTATGGAAAGATCGGGGATATAGGCTCAGCCAGTTTAAATGATGAACTGGGAATGCCAGATTTAAACTGCAGAGCGCTTTGCGCAGTGACTCATATGGTTCTTCCCTATATGACGGAAAACAGCAGAATTATTCAATTTTCTTCTGCAGCAGCGTTTCTGCCACAGCCTGGTTTTGCCATCTATGCAGCGACGAAAGCCTTTGTACTAAGTTACAGCAGAGCCTTAAATGAGGAATTAAAATCAAAAGGAATCTTTGTAACGGCGGTTTGTCCAGGACCAGTCAGAACGGAATTCTTTGATGTCGCTGAGACAACAGCCAAAATTCCTCTCTATAAAAATGTTGTGATGGCTGATCCTAAAAAGGTCGTCCAGCTGGCTTTGCGCGACAGTATGATGGGAAGGCCGGTTTCTGTTTACGGATCCACAATGAAAGCGTTCCGGCTTTTATGCAAGATCATTCCTCATTCCGTAATACTCCGGTTTATGAAGGGATTTATGCGTGTGGTGAATACCAGAAGATAAAAGAAAGAGGGTTACAAAAGTGAAACGATACAGCAAAGGACAGCGTGGTTACCGTGATTACCATAAAAAAAGAGAGCTGTTTAAGGTGCTGATTGGTGCAGCTGCGATTGTTATTCAGTTACTATTCCGGGAATTTGCTGCCAGCACCGAATTAAAGAATATCTTAACCGTGATGGCGGTCCTTTCTGTCCTGCCTGCGGCCAATATAGCGGCTCCTCTGATTGCTTCTTTTAAGTACCGGTCTTTATCACCAGTTTTTGGAGAAAAGGTCTCCGTATTTGAAGACAAGGGAATTGTCTTGTATGACCTTATCATTTCTTCGAAAGAACAGCTTCTGCCAATGGATGTGCTTGTGATCCTTCCGGATGAAATCTATGCGTATTGTTCAGCCGGTAAGACCGATACCTCCAAGGCCGAACGTTATATAAAACAGATGTTAGGCCGGCATAAACTGGATTACAATGTAAAGGTGAGCCTGGACGAAAAGGCGTTTCTTAAACGCTTAGGGAGTCTGAAACCAAATGAAACAAATGAAGAGAATGACAGAGCAGATCAGGCAGCAGCTCTGTTAAAAAGTCTGTCTATGTAAATTTTATAAAAGAGGGAACCATTATGCAGTCTGTAATTGTATCTACGAATGAAGCAGGACAGCGGCTTGATAAGCTGCTGTCCAAATATTTAAATCTGGCGGGAAAAAGTTTTCTTTATAAAATGATGCGGAAGAAGAACATCACTTTAAATGGGAAAAAATGCGATGGTTCTGAAAAGCTGTCCCAGGGAGATGAAATCAAACTGTTTCTTTCCGATGAAACCATTGAAAAATTCTCCCAGGTTAAGGTTCCTAAGGTAAGTAAAGTTTCTTTAGATGTCATCTATGAAGATGAGCATATCATTCTTATTAATAAACCTGCAGGAATGCTTTCCCAAAAGGCAAAGGATTCTGACGAATCTCTAGTGGAATTTTTGATTGATTATCTGCTTTCAAAAGGTGAGTTGTCCACAGAACAGTTAAAAAGTTTCCGTCCTTCTGTCTGCAACCGCCTAGACCGTAATACCAGCGGTCTTGTAGTTGGAGGAAAATCCCTGGCAGGTCTTCAGGTGATGTCCCAGGTGTTTAAGGACAGGTCCATTCACAAGTATTACCAGTGTGTGGTGAAAGGGCATGTGACCCAGAAACAGATGATTACCGGGTACCTGGCAAAGGATGAAAAGACCAATCAGGTCACTGTCCGTACCAGTGAATTTAAAGACAGTGTGCCGATCTCCACGGAATATATGCCGTTAAATTATTACGGTGGTTATACGCTTCTTAGGGTAACGCTGATCACTGGGCGCACGCATCAGATCCGGGCTCATTTATCTTCCATAGGGCATCCAATCGTTGGAGATTACAAATATGGAGATAAAAAGGTAAATGAAGAGGCGAAGAGGCTTTACAAAGTTCAGTCACAGCTTCTTCATTCTTATCAGCTGGTATTGCCTCAGCTGCCGCAACCCCTTTCTTATCTCTCAGACAAGGAATTTACGGCTCCCCTTCCTCCCATTTACGCTGCCATATGCAGGGAATGGAGGTAGATACGATGGGAACCTGGAAAACAAGAGGATTAAGAGGCTCAACGTTAGAAGAGCTGATCAATCGAAGCAATGACAGTTACAGGGAAAAGGGACTGGCTCTGATTCAGAAAATTCCCACACCTATTACACCTATTTCCATTGATAAAGAGAGCAGGCATATTACCCTGGCCTATTTTGATCAGAAAAGTACAGTGGATTATATCGGTGCAGTTCAGGGAATTCCTGTTTGCTTTGATGCAAAGGAATGTTCGTCTGATACGTTTCCCCTGCAGAACATTCATTCTCATCAGGTCACTTTCATGGAAGAATTTGAAAGGCAGGGAGGAATTGCATTTATTATTGTATCCTATACCCAAAAGAATGAAGTTTATTATCTGCCCTTTGATCAGATTAAATGTTATTTTCAAAGAATGGAGAAGGGCGGAAGAAAAAGTTTCACTTATGAGGAACTGGATAAAACCTGGAAAATTGCAAGCTGCAGGGATATCCTGGTTCATTATCTGGAAATGATACAGAAAGATTTGGACAGAAGAGATTGACAAGAATATCTTTCTCGCCTATAATATACTACACGTTACTAAATTATCACTTTACTACAATAAAGTAAAAGAAAATGGTTTTTCATGAAAGATATTTTCTTGAACGGTTGGAGGTTGTTATGGCGAATAAACTGTTACATACGCCGGATGGAGTCCGGGATATTTATGGAATAGAGTGTACGAGAAAAGCAGTCATTCAGGAAAAAATGCTGAAAGAGTTTCACTTATGCGGTTATCAGGATATAGAAACACCTACCTTTGAATTTTTTGATATCTTCAACGAGTCCAGGGGAAGCGTAAAAGCAAAGGAGATGTTCAAGTTTTTTGACCGGGATAACCACACTCTGGTGCTGCGGCCGGATGAGACGCCAGCAATCGCCAGATGTGCAGCCAAATATTTTCTGGATGAGGATATGCCCATAAGACTTTGCTATGTGGAACGTACTTTTATCAATAATTCCAGCTACCAGGGAAGACTGAAAGAAGCCAGCCAGACAGGTGTTGAGTTAATTGGTGATGATTCACCGGATGCAGACGGGGAAATCCTGGCCATGGTGATCTGGGCGCTGAAATCAACCGGACTGACTGAGTTTCAGGTTGAGCTGGGAGAGGTGGATTTCTTTAAAGGTTTGTTGGAAGAAGCCGGTATGGATGGGGAGATGGAAGAAACCCTCCGGGAACTGATTGAAAACAAGAATTACTTTGGTGTGGAAGAGTTAGTTATGGCTCAGCCCATTTCCCAGGAGTTAAAACAGGTATTTTTAAAGCTTCCCGAACTTTTTGGCTCATTGGAACAGATAAAGGCTGCCAGAGAACTGACTGCTAATAAGCGGGCTTTAAGGGCCATCAGCCGTCTGGAAGAGGTGAACCGTATTCTGGAACACTACGGACTTTCTGACTATGTGTCATATGACCTTGGAATGCTAAGCCAGTATCAGTATTATACCGGAATTATTTTTAAGGCTTATACCTATGGTACAGGGGATTATATTGTAAACGGAGGCCGGTATGACAGCCTTTTAAAGCAGTTTGGCAAGGATTCCCCGGCGGTGGGATTTGGTATCTCTGTCGATGAGCTTTTGCTGGCTTTAAGCAGGCAAAAGATTGAAACAGAAGTTTCAATGACCAACACCATGATTCTTTATGAGCAGGAATCAAGGGAGAATGCCATTTCTCTGGCCGGACATTTCCGGAATTTAAAGGTACCGGTTCAGCTGCAGTGTAAGGAACCGGAACGGTCCATGGAGGCTTATAAAGAATATGCCATGCGCCGCGACTTAAAGAATTTATTGTATCTGGATCAGGAAGGAATATCGGTAACAGTAATCAATCTTGACTTAAAGCGCATGGATGTGGTTCCGCTTTCAGAATACTTAAAATAATGGGGGTACGTATGAGATATCTGACATTTGCCCTGGCAAAAGGGCGTCTGGCCAAGCAGTCACTAGAAATGTTCGAACGGATCGGAATCACCTGCGAAGAGATGAAAGATAAGGACTCCCGAAAGCTTATCTTTACCAATGAAGAGCTTAAGATCCGGTTTTTCCTGGCTAAGGCCAGTGATGTTCCCACCTATGTGGAATACGGTGCCGCAGATATTGGTATCGTTGGGAAAGATACAATTTTAGAAGAGGGAAGAAAGCTTTATGAGGTCATGAACCTGGGAATCGGCAACTGCCGTATGTGCGTCTGCGGACCCCAGTCTGCCGGTGAACTTTTAAAGCATCATGAGAGGATCCGTGTAGCAACAAAATATCCCGCCATTGCAAAGGATTATTTTTACAATAAAAAACATCAGACTGTAGAAATCATTAAACTAAACGGTTCCATTGAGCTTGCTCCCATTGTTGGTTTGTCTGAGGTCATCGTTGACATCGTGGAGACGGGAACAACTTTAAAGGAGAACGGGCTTACAGTACTGGAAGAGATCTGCCCCCTCTCTGCCCGCATGGTGGTGAACCAGGTGAGCATGAAGCGGGAAAATGACAGGATAACAAAGCTGATTCGGGATTTGAGACTTTTGCTGCAGGAGGAAAATCAATGAAGATTGTAAAATTAGATGAAACATCCAAACAGAATATTCTTTCCGGATTGTTAAAGAGAGATCCCAATCAATACGATACGTATGCCAAAACCGTACAGGAGATTGTGGACCGGGTAAAGGAAGAGGGAGATAAGGCAGTTTTTGCCTACACCAGAGAATTTGACAAAGCAGAAGTAAATGAGACCAATATCCGCGTAACGAAAGAGGAAATCGAAGAAGCGGTGAAGTCAGTTGATCCTAAGCTTTTAGAAGTCATGGAAAAATCCCTGAATAATATCCGGCAGTTTCATGAAAAACAGAGACAGTACAGCTGGTTTGACAGTAAGCCGGACGGAACCATTCTCGGTCAGAAGATAACGGCACTTGAGAGTGCAGGTGTGTATGTACCAGGAGGAAAAGCAGCTTATCCTTCTTCTGTACTTATGAACATAATCCCTGCTATGGTGGCAGGAGTGGACCGGATCGTTATGGTAACTCCTCCCGGAAAGGATGGAAAGGTGAATCCGGTTACGCTGACGGCTGCTTATCTTGCAGGGGCAACTGAAGTGTATAAGGTGGGCGGAGCACAGGCGATTGCCGCTCTGGCTTTCGGAACTGAGTCCATTCCAAGGGTTAATAAAATTGTAGGCCCAGGCAACATATTTGTAGCACTGGCAAAAAAGGCAGTTTACGGTCACGCCAGCATAGACAGTATTGCAGGCCCCAGCGAGATTTTAGTGCTTGCAGACGAAAGCGCAAATCCAAGGTTCGTGGCTGCGGATCTTTTGTCTCAGGCAGAACATGACGAACTGGCTTCTGCAATACTTGTGACTACCAGCATGGAGCTGGCCGAAAAGGTATCAAAAGAGGCGAGATTACAGGCTTCAAAACTTTCCAGATCTGAGATCATAAATAAATCTCTGGATAATTACGGCTGCATTCTTGTGGCGGATAATATGAAGGATGCCGTTTCAGCCGTTAATGAGATTGCGCCGGAGCATCTTGAGATTGTTACGAAGAATCCCTTTGAAGACATGACAAGGATTCATAATGCAGGCGCTATTTTCATAGGTGAATACAGCTCTGAACCTTTGGGCGATTATTTTGCAGGACCCAATCATGTTCTTCCTACCAATGGCACGGCAAGATTCTTTTCTGCTCTCAGTGTAGACGACTTTATTAAGAAATCAAGCATTATTTACTATTCCAAGGAGGCACTGGCAGATGTGTACAAAGAGATTGACTATTTTGCCCAGGCTGAGCAGCTGACAGCCCATGCCAATTCGGTAAAAATACGGTTTGAAGAGGACGAAATCCAGGAATAAAGGGGAAAAATATGGAACGAAGTGCAGTGATATCTCGAATAACCAGGGAAACTGACATCCAGATGAAATTGAGTATTGACGGAAGCGGAACTGCCAATATTAATACAGGGATCGGTTTCTTTGACCACATGTTAAGCAGCTTTGCCCGTCATGGATTTTTTGATCTGGAGCTGACGGTTAAGGGGGATTTGGAAGTAGATACCCACCATACCATTGAAGATACGGGAATTGTACTGGGGGCTGCCATTAAGGAAGCGCTGGGTGATAAAAAATCCATCAAACGTTACGGAAATATGATACTGCCCATGGATGAGACTTTAATTTTATGTGCTGTAGATTTATCCGGCCGCCCTTATCTCGGATTTGATGTACCCTTAACAGCGGAGCGGGCAGGAGATTTTGAGACAGAGATGGTGAAGGAATTTTTCTATGCCGTATCTTATTCTGCAGAGATGAATCTTCATATCAGAAAACTATCAGGGGATAATAATCATCATATAATAGAAGGGGTATTTAAGGCATTTGCCAAGGCACTTGATGATGCTACTTTGCCGGATCCCCGGATTACCGGAGTATTGTCTACAAAAGGTACATTATAAGGAGAATCCATATGCAGCTTTATCCAGCAATTGATTTAAAAGATGGACAATGTGTCCGCTTAAAGCAAGGTGAATTTAAAGAGATTACCGTATATTCTGACAAACCGGAGGAGATAGCCGAACTCTGGCAGGCACAGGGGGCTACCTATCTTCATCTGGTTGATTTAGACGGAGCACTGGCAGGACATTCGGTTAATGAAGAAGTAATACGAAGAATTGTCAATGCAGTTTCAATCCCTGTAGAGATCGGGGGCGGGATCCGCAGTGAAGAGGCCATTGCTTCCATGCTTTCCTTGGGAGTTGCCCGGGTGATTATCGGGACCAAAGCGGTGAGGCAGCCGGAGTTTATCAGGGATATGATTCATAGGTTTGGAGCACACCGGATCGTGTTAGGCGTGGATGCAAAAGACGGAATGGTGGCGGTAGAGGGCTGGGAAACCGTAAGCGAAATTACCGCCTCCAGGCTTTGCTCCCAGATGAAGGAATACGGAATCCGCCATATTGTGTATACGGATATCTCCAGGGACGGAATGCTTTCCGGTCCCAATGTGGCATATACAAAAAAACTGACGGACGAAACAGGTCTGGATGTGATCGCATCCGGCGGGATGTCTTCTATGGAAGATTTAAAAGAATTATACGAAGCAGGCGTCCAGGGGGCGATTATCGGAAAAGCATTGTATGAGAAGCGAATTGATCTTTCGGAAGCGGTAAAGACCTTTGAACTGCAGGGCCATCAAGGGAGGAAAGTATGATGGAATGTAAAAAATTAATTGCAGGTTTCGGAATACGTGAAGGGAAAGCATGGAGACTTGATGATTTATCAGCCTGTTATGAGGAACGTCCTATTTCTCTGGCTTGTTTTTTTGGAGATAATGGCGCTGATGAGCTTTTTCTCTTTGATCGATCAGAAACGGAAGCTGATCATGAGCGCACCATCGGTCTGATGAAAGAGATCGGAAGAGTGTCAGATATTCCTGTCCTTGCTGGCGGAAGAGTAAAACGTCTGGAGGATGTAAAAAAATACTTATATGCCGGTGCCAAAGCGGCTTTTCTTGATGTGAGTCTGGAAGAAAATGTGGATATGATGAAGGAAGCCTCCGACCGGTTCGGAGATGATAAAATATATGCTTATCTACCGGATATTTCCTATCTGCCTCACACGGAAGAATACGCCCAGCTGGGAGCCTCTGTTATGGTCGTAGGAGATATGGACCTTTCAGAAGAAGGGCTGAATGAAATTTCTGCGCAGGAAGAGATGTTTTTTGTTGCAGGGCTTAGAAATGATCCCTTTTTCCTGACAGATGCTTTGAAAAGAGAAAATATTACGGGAATTATAGATATTTCAGATGGAAAAACCGGCTGTATGGAACTGAAGCAGGAATTGAAAATGCAGGGAATTGCAGTGGATACTTTTGAAAGTGCGATGCAATTTTCCGAGTTTAAATTAAACGGAGATGGCCTGGTTCCTGTTATTACCCAGGATTACCGTACCGGGGAAGTTCTCATGCTGGCCTATATGAATGAGGAAGCTTTTAAAGAAACATTAAAAACAGGGCTGATGACTTATTACAGCAGAAGCCGTCAGAGTCTCTGGCTGAAAGGTGAGACTTCCGGTCATTATCAGTATGTAAAATCACTGTCTCTGGACTGCGACAACGATACCCTTCTTGCCAAGGTAAATCAGATTGGGGCAGCCTGTCATACGGGTTCCAGAAGCTGTTTTTATCAGGAACTGGTAAAGAAGGAATATCAGGATTCCAATCCGCTGAAAGTTTTTGAGGAAGTATTTGAAGTCATTCTTGACCGAAAGGAAAATCCAAAGGAAGGCTCCTATACCAATTACCTATTTGATAAAGGCATTGATAAGATTCTGAAGAAAGTGGGAGAAGAGGCGACGGAAATTATTATCGCCGCGAAAAATCCTGATTCCGAAGAAGTGAAATATGAGATTTCTGATTTTCTTTATCATATGATGGTTCTGATGGCGCAGAAGGGTGTGACCTGGGAGGATATTACCAGGGAACTTGCGAATCGTTAGACAGGACCCATTTATAAAGAGTATCGCCGTATGTTATTAAGGGTAAACGGTACCTGATAGTTTAACACAGTTCGTTTTCTGTGTATTACTATTAAGGTACCGTTTAATCATTCATTTAACTGTTTGCTATGACAGGCAGTATATAATCAATAATAACCTTCTCGCCCCGGTTTAAAGGCTCACAATAACGTTCGTTTGTGTATACTTCACACCAGTAAAAATGTTCGTGATCAATTTGTTTACCGGTTTTTTCAATCGCTTCCGTGATTAACAAATATGCGGATTCAAGTATTTCTGCAACGTTGCTTCCTTCAATCTGAATGCGGGCAGTTAATCCTGCGTGAACATATTTGGCAGTCAGACCTTCCGGGATTTCAGTACCCGCATTCATAAAATCCCCAATGATGAATTCAAAATTATTCATATCTTTAAAATTATACATCATACCGATACCAACATTGGAATCAATATCTTCACAGCATGTTGAGTCAGAGAGAGGACCTAGTTTTTCGATTGTATCCCCTTCAAAAAAATCTTTCCATACATTCCC
Source organism: Clostridium boliviensis (assembly GCF_033342255.1). Classification (NCBI taxonomy): domain Bacteria; kingdom Bacillati; phylum Bacillota; class Clostridia; order Eubacteriales; family Clostridiaceae; genus Clostridium; species Clostridium boliviensis. The sequence continues at coordinate 35,849 of NZ_JAWONS010000123.1, read as the reverse complement.
TGCTTCAAAAAATGATGTCTCACGACCCAGGCCTACCATCAGGCGTTCTTTTGTTTCTTTGTAAATAATCTTTTTCATATCTGCCATGATCCGTTTCCCTCCTATAAATCTCATTTCCAGGTAATTAATCGGAAGATAATTATTTAGTTTAGCAGTTTCAGACTTTGCTTCCGATGGTGTGATTCCGTGGTGCTCTTTAAATGCCCGTGAAAAGGCAGAATGAGAGTGAAATCCGTACTTTATAGCGACATCCAAAACAGTAATATCGCTGTTTTTCAAATCATATCCGGCTAATGTTAGTTTGCGCTTTCTTACGTAATCGGCAATACTGATACCTGATACGAATATAAAGATGCGCTGGAACAAAGCTGCCGGACTCATGGCTATTTTGGAAATCTCGTTATAATCGATTTCAGAACCCTCGAATATGCTTTTTTCAAGGTATTGTATTACATCATCAAAAGTTTTACTGCTGTTCATGTATTATTCCTCCGTAGTTCCTATAATAAGGGATTGAAGCGTGGTTTGCTATGCAATGTATGTACAGATTTTGTATAATTATTATAAACGTATATGGATGGGATTACAATAAGTATAGTTCCAGCGACTTCATGAGTAAATTAGCCGCGATGTACAATATTGGAAGCTAACGTGTACAATTATGGCACTTGGGTTGAAATTAATGTCGTAAAATGGTAATTTTAGTAGATACATATCATTTAAAAATGGATAATAAGGCAAAAAATTAGTAACAGACAAGAAGGAGGCAGGATATTGATTGGAAAAGATCAGCGAGTTAAAAAAATATATTAAAACTAAAGGAGGAGTTTTATGAAATATTTTGATATAAGTGTTAATGATTCATATAGGACCTCCCCCCAGATTACGAACTGGTATGAAGAAATAAAAGTTCGTTTAATAAACTGGGAGATTTACCATAAGCTGCCGAGAAGAAAGGTTTTAATGATCACTTCATCTCCAAATACTATTTTTACAGATATCATATCATTTCCCTTTTTATTGGTTTCACCAATGATAAAAGAAGTAATAAGACTGTATAGAGATGAAGTTGTTTTCAGAGAAATCATACTTTTGGATATTAAGAATAAGTTAGAAAAGCAGTATTATTTACCAGTTATGGAGGAGAGCAGTGATATTGAATTAATTAATCTAAAAGGCAGAGAAACTATTGTCACTGAGAAAATTAAAACCCCGGCATGGGTAGAAGGAAGGAATATTTTCTGGGTGAAATATAAAGAAAAAAGGCATACCATAGTCAGTCTCGATTTTGCAGAGAGTATATTGAGAAGAAATGCTGTAGGAATCGGATTACAGGAAGTTATATTAAGCGAAGGGGGAAAATATGAGAGCAGAAAAAATTGAAGTAGAACCATTCAATGAAATGAGAGTGATAGATTATCAAAGTATCAAACAGGTAAACGAGCATGCCAATGTTAAAATTACAGGAGCTATACCAATAGCCAGGCTGGATGAGTATATTAAAACTGCCAGAAATATTAAAACTGTAAAAATTACTGCATCAGAATTGAATGGTGAATGTTATACTTTATTGTTTGGGTATTTAACCATATTTGACATTAAGGTAGAAAATGGTGTTGCAGTTATGACTCTTGAAGTAAAGACAGGTACATGCTTGATGGAAAGATCGATCCATACAAGAACATTTCAGGATACTTTAATTACTTATCGTACAGTTTTAGAGACCTGCAATAATTTCTATGACAATAGCAATATGATCATGACCTGTGGAAAAGAAAGTCCGATACCGGAATTCATTATGCAGTATAAAGAAACTGACTGGACTTTTATAAAGCGGCTTGCGTCTTATCTTCATACAGTAGTAGTGCCTGATACCCAGACAGGTGGAGTAAAATACTATTTTGGTCTGCCAAAGTGGAAAAAAAGAACAATGACTCAGACTGTTTCCTATAAAATATGCAGAGATCTGGCGGAGTTTGAGAAAAAGAAACTACAGGCAATTCATATCGATGAAGAAGAAAGCGGATATTATGAGGTAGAAAGCAGAGAAATTTATGAAATTGGCGCCTGTGTAGATTTTTTAGAAAAAGAATTATTTATTTATCGCATAGAATCATCTATGAAAGGACAGGAATTATACCATACATATTTTCTAAAATCCCAAAAGGCACTAATGCAGGAAAGAAGATTTAATAAGCAGATAATAGGAGCTGCATTAAGGGGTAGTGTTAAATCAGTGAAGGACGATATGGTTCAGATCAGTGTATCAGAGGATGAAAACAGAGAATCCACCGGTTATAAATGGTTTCCCTTTTCTACTGTTTATTCGTCACCGGATGGAACTGGTTGGTATTGTATGCCAGAGTGCGGCGATACTGTTCATTTACGCTTTCCGTCAGAGAGAGCTTCTGATGCTTATGTAAGCAGTGCGGTGCATGAATATAGTGATGAAAGGACGATGCCGGAAAAAAAGATATTCAAAAATAGACAGGGGAAGGAAATTTGCCTGGCTCCAGACTACATACTTCTTACAAATAATTGTGGAATATCTGTTGAATTGTCAGATGGAAAAGGAATACGAATGAAGAGTAATTATTCTGTGTTGCTGGAGGCGGGCGAAAGAATTTCTGTAACCAGCAAAACAGCGGATATAGTTATGAATGCTTCTTCAAAACTCCGTTTAAAGCAAGGGGATTCAGCAATTAATATAAGCGATGGTATATCAATGGAAGGCATGCATGTTCGCCTTCATTAGGAGAAGGGAGAATTATGGAGTTAAGGATCAACCAATATTTAGTAACAAATATAGAAATACCATTGAGTAAAGTCATTGGGTTAACTGCTAAATGGGAAGTAAATGAACATGGCTGCTTAAGACTAAAAGGGGAAATTCCCTATGAAGCAGCATTGAAAAGTCCAAATCAACTTTTTCTGAAATCGCCCATTGAATTGAAAATGAATTGGCAGGGAGAAGAAAAGGTACTATTTAATGGATTAGTGAAGAATTATGAAATTACATTTGAAGGTAGATCAGCTCAGATCTGTGTAGAAGGAATAACAGCAACGTGGAAATTAGATATTGAAAGAAAAAAGAGATCCTTTCAGGATACGGAGATGACATATGCTGATATTTCTAAAGAAATAGCGGTTAAACAAGGGGCTAATTTAATTATAACATGTGGGAATAGCATGAAAATATTAAAACCACTCATTCAATACATGGAAACAGATTGGGAGTTTGTAAAACGGATTGCCAGTCACTTAGGTAAATCTGTGATCAGCGATCTGCTTACAGGGAAACCGGCATTTTGGTTAGGGATGCGACAGGGAATAGAGATACCAATATTTTTTAAGAACTCTTATGAGATGATGATAGAGCTTGAATCAAGTCAACAAAGTTATATCGTAAAAAGCAAGGAGGTTTATCAGATTGGAGACAAAACGGTATTTCAGGGCAAAACATTGGTTATCTATAAAAGAATAATAGAATTTGACCGGGGAGAGATGCTGTTTACCTATACGCTTAGTGAGGAATCTGCCATTAGGCAGAATGTAATATACAATGAAGACTTAACCGGCCGGGAGCTATATGGAATAGTAGAACAGGTTGTCGGGGAGAATGTGGCTGTTCAATTGGAGATAGATGGTGATGAAAAGAATGGAGCCTATTTGTACCCATGGAGGCCAGAGACAGGGAATATGATGTATGCAATGCCTGAAAAGGGGAGTCCTGTACTTTTGACTATGCCATCTTATGATGAACGAGAGGCAGTGGTTAAGGTATGTCTGCATAGGGACGGGGCAGAAAGTAATTATGGAAAACATTATCAAAATCGAATCATGCAAACTTCTGATAGTGCAAAGATAAAGCTTTATCCCTGTATACTGGAGATGTCAAAAAAAGAAAATAAATTGGTATTAGAAGATGAAGCAGGAATATATATCGGAAGCGGAAAAAAGATTGAAATAGAAGCAAAAGAGAAGGTGCGGTTAAAGGCAGAAAGAATTGATTTAAAAGCATCGGATGAGATAAAGGGAATCATAGGATAAAAAAGGAGCTTCCTGTATAATTCAAATATAGGGAATTCCAAGAAAGAAGGTTGAGAAAAAAATACCTCAGTGTAAAATAAGATTACTGACTTTGCCGGTTAGTAAAAAATCTTATTAAACAGAGAGGTATCTAGAAATGAATTATAACACACAGAATGCAAAATTAGGAACTATTACAGAAAAAACTTTAGTGGTTGGTATTGATGTTGGAAGTGAAATGCACTATGCCAGAGCTTTTGACTGGAGAGGTTATGAGTACTCAAAGAAGGCCTTCTCCTTCAGTAATACAGAAGCTGGATTTAACTGCTTTTTAGCATGGATGCATGAACTGGGAGAGAAGCATGATAAACAGGCTGTGCTTCCGGGGATGGAGCCAACAGGCCACTACTGGTTTGCTCTTGGTAAGTTCTTACAGGATAACGGCATGAAACCTGTTCTTGTCAATCCCCATCACGTAAAGAAATCCAAAGAACTTGATGATAATAATCCAACTAAGACTGATCGCAAAGATCCAAAAGTTATTGCAGGACTAATTAATGAGGGACGATTCTCTTACCCTTACCTTCCGGAAGGTGTTTATGCAGAGCTTAGGACAGCTTCAAATCTGAGATTTCAGGCGCAGGAGGAACTCACAAGGGTTCTTAATAGGATTGCAAGATGGTTCAGCATTTACTTTCCAGAATACAAAGACGTTTATGGGAAGAAAGATGCAAAAAGTGGATTGATGATTTTAGCACAGGCACCATTGCCGGTAGACATTATAGCGTTAGGTGTGGACGGAGTGAATAAAATCTGGCGAGACGCAAAGCTGAGAGGCGCTGGACTAAAGAGGGCAAAGACCCTGGTAGCGGCTGCAGAGCATAGCGTTGGAAGTCAGGAAGGTCTGACAGCGGCGCGTATGGAAATAAAAAATCTGCTTAATGATTATGATGTCTATAGCAAAAGAGTCGACGAACTTATGGCTCTTATAGATGACTTGATGAGTGGAATTCCATACATAGATAAGCTGCTGGAAATAAAAGGTGTTGGAAGTAAGACGGTATCTGGATTTATAGCTGAAGTGGGAGACATTAGTCGTTTTGATAACCCAAAGCAGATACAGAAACTGGCAGGATATGCACTGGTGGAGAATAGTTCAGGAAAACATAAAGGCGAGACAACGATAAGCAGGCGTGGTCGCAAGAGACTGAGATATCTGCTGTTTGAGGTTGCAATGTCATTAGTTGGAAAGAATGAAGAATTCAGGGAACTGCACCATTACTATACAACCAGACAGAAGAATCCATTAAAGAAGATGCAGTCGCTGATAGCAGTAGCCTGTAAGTTGCTCAGAGTGATTTACAAGATTCTGACAACAGGAGTCAGTTATGACCCAGTAAAGCTGCGAGGAGACATCAAGAGACCAGAGATATCGGTCCAAGCGGCATAAAAAGTAAAGAAAAAATGCTGAACCTCTGTCGAAAGATATCGCGGTTGAATTTAATTATCAAGGGTACGTCAGTACCGCTAAAGCGGCAGGCCCTTGACAATTAAATCCAGCCACGATAAATAGTAAACAAGAGGTTAAGCTTTAAACTGCCACAAAAGTGGCGATGCAGAAAGTAAAAAGCAACAGGAAAACGTCCGTTTTAAACAACGCTGTTGTGGGAGCAAAATCAGTAATCAAAAGAAAGAATGAGCCAGTAGTCGGCAGGAATATTTTCCATAGGGCATAGACCCAGTAAAGGAGCTAAGCTGACACCCTGGTTATGGATAGGCAGAACGAAGGTAGTTAGGACGCATGCGGAAACGGATGGAGATCCAGGTGGACACAGGAGGTTAGCTGCCATAGAGGGATGGGTATACACAAGGCCATGTAAAGCGAAAAGCAAAGACGTTTTACTTCGTGTACCCTGATACCACTATTTTAGTATTCAATACAGAGAAATATCCATAACAATGGCTCATTTACCTGAGATAAAGAAACAAAAAACCTTGATTTTTCAAGGAAAAAGACTTGACTATATGAGGAGGTTTAAGCTTGACATACTTCGATGAAGCAGTTTTGGAAATGAGACAGAACCAAAAGGAACAGAAACATACAACATTGGATACCGGAATTTATGTAAACAAGAAATTGATCGAGTTCAAAACAGAATATTTGTTTCGTAATCAGGTAGATATTATGCTGCCGATTTCATTTATTGATATACCGTCTGCTATCGCAGCGGTAAAATACCCTTCCGAATTCAGACCGCAGATTATAAAGACAAGTCTGGATGGCACCATTAATTTTACATTTAATCTTTTTGATATACCGGGAGGAGAACCTGAGAGAATAAATGAAATTGCGAACCAGTTCCAGGCAGTTTTAAAGCAGGTAAATTCTTCAGTAAAAATATTGGAGGTCTTCGAAGAAAAACAAAAAGAACAGTATTTTAAAATGTTTTCCTATAAAAGCTCAGGCATTGATGTACAGATATATAATCTGGTATGCATGACTTCTATAAAAAATAAAATTCTACAGGAGACATTTAACTGTTTATTTGATGAAGCTGATGATTGGAAAGATATAGCAAAAAGTATCTTTTTGACAACGAAAGAACATTTTTTATAGATTAGGCAAATCTTAATAAAGGAGGGGCTGGTGCATGAAGGAGGCTCAAGATAACAAAAGAATGGAATACTCAGACCACAATGAGGAAGATATGCGCATAGAGAAAATGATGCGTGAGATTGAGGGTATGGATCAAAGTAAAATCTATAAAGAGTTTCTGGTAGATGGGGCTTTGGTGGCGTGTCAATATGGAAAAAAAGTAATAAAGCTAAAGAAGGGTTCATCAAGCTTTACCTATGTAGGGTGCGATGAAGTGCTGACAGATAAAGACAGACCAACAGGAACCTGTGGAGTATGCCATGCTCCACAAATTTTTGGAAATCCGGGGCTTGAAAAAAAACAGAAGGTTATTCCGGCCAATGAGAGTATCAGTGGAAAGCAGATCTCTGATTATGGCCCGGAATGTATGATGGAATTATCACAGGTGTGGCAAGGAACAGAGATAGAGATGTTGGTTTGGGATAGCGGGGATCAAACGTATCACAGCATTCCTACTAATGAATCATTTTTAGTATGTAAGTATGGAGGCGGCTGTATATATCCAATTGATTCAGGTCAGAAAATAGAAAATTAAATTAGTAGAAGAAAGAAAAAGGGATGAATGACATAGAAAAATTGAGGGAGTATGCAACTCCGTTATGGGAAAAGCGATTGGAAGAGAAACAAAACCAGGTGGAAGCGTTTTTTCAAAAACATCAAGAGGAGATTATCAGGGATTTTTGCAATAGCATCATTGAAAATCTCCTGTCTGATACCTCTTATAAGCAAGAGGAAGGAGAACAGGAAGAAGTTTTATTTCTTGGAATCAGTTATCTTCATAGCAGTCTGGTTACGGGAACTTATGAGTATGAAATAAATTTGTTTAATCAATTGTTGTTTGCAGATGAGAAAAGGAAAAGTATGTATTGGCATCTGTATTTTCTATATCAGAATATAGAAGAAGACGAGGCTTTTTTGCAGAAAGAGCTTAATAAAAGGTTTGTTCGGGTTGAATCTCATGAAGTAGAAGTGTTGAGAAGACTTTTCATTTCTTATTATTGGAGAGTTGGTCTGAAGTATTTTAAGGTATTAGGAGACGCGCTGATAAAAGATCTGGAAGTGAAGAAATGGGCAGGAGAGAGGCAGCTTGTCATTTTATATGGTGAGCATATGGGGGAGTTAGAAGAAATCCTATAGGAGTGAGGCAGAATGGGAAAAACATATTTTAATTTAGTGGATCAGCTTAATTTTAATGGAGAGGCAATCAAGATAAAAGGGAATGCAAAGCAGGAATTAAATAAAACAGTAACAAAAGAAGAGAAAATATGGATACCGGGAAATTACAATTCTACATACCAATCGATGCTTGCTTCACAACCTCAGGTTTATAAAGCGGAAAGTATGAATGGAATTTCTACTGAGGTTTATTTGAGTGCCATTAATAGTTCGCCTCAGGTAGGAAAAATAAATATAGAGATGAATGATAATGGAAAGTGTGTCGTTGGTTTTAGTACAAGTCTGAACAAAGTGACAACTGGCGCACCAAATAAAAAAGCGAAGGAGAAAAATAATTATGAGGAAATTATAGTTTCCGGGTTGCAAGCGGAAGGTAGATTTATATATCAATTTATAGAAGCGGCTTTGCATGATATAAACGTAAGGATTAAGAAAGGGACGAAACCAGACCATATTACATGGCTGGTGTATTATTCAGAATTACTGTATAAAATTGGTGGCAATGATAATCAACATTTTAAAGAAACGGCTAAAAATTTGGGCATAAAAATTCAGCTTATTAAGAAGAATGACGAGCTTATTAATTACATTAATTTTAAAAGCATTTATGGGAAAAGTGAAGGAAGAAAAAAAAATAAAATATCATATATGTCTGTCTTTGGTCATGGACAAACACCATTGTATACTGGTGGAGCAGAGAATCAATTATCATTTGGATATGAAATGAATAAATATTCTAAAACTGGGGAGAATTTGGAATCAATACTTAATTTTAAGCAATCGGATATAGACCGTTTACTATCTGAAGCTTTTGATAATGGTAATATGGAAACTTATTTCTATACATGTAATGCTGGGACTGCAGATAAAAATGGACTTCGTTTTGCCCAACTATGGGCGGATAAGACAATAGGGATTAGCCATGCTTTTCAAAATGCCAGATCGAACTATATATTTATCAACAGTACCATGGATGAAATAAATGCGGCTTTCAATCTCCCTGGTGGTATGCCTGATCCTGCAGTTTCTGATTATATCAACGGACTCAAGGAAATATCAAAAGAGAAGGCAGAGAAAATAGCCAGATATATTACAGGTGAAAAGGGAGCAGAAACAGTGGGAGAAATATTTGATACATCGGAAGAATGGAAGGAAAAGCAAAGTAGAAAAATTGATAGAGAAAGGCTGGATAAGGCGGGTAAGAAATATGGATATGCGGATAAAGGCTCATTGCAGTATCCTATGGTTAACAATAGAGGAGATGATTGGAAAATCATTGTAGGGACATGGGGAGAACCACGGGGATTCTTAACATACACTTATACAGTGACCGGTATAATGGATATCTGTAGTAGCAAAATATAAAAAAATAGGGGAGAAATGAATGATAAGGATAATAAAGAATGGAATTTATGTATTTTTATTAGCAATGATTTTAATTCTTTTATTTTCTGTGGGAAATAAAATCCGTGAGGCAAATTCTCTTCCAATTGCATTACCGGCAATAGAAATGAGATATGCAAAAAGAATGGTGAAGAGGGATGAATGTTATATTATTCAGGTCACTAATCCAGAAAAAATGGAAGGACAATATTTTTATGAGGAAGATGGAGAAAAAAACCCTATAGCATTATTGGGAAAAGATCCAAGACAAGAATTGTCTTACATATTTATGGGTTCAGAGCAGAATAAGTTTTTGGTAAAGGGTTATGTAATTAAAGATTTTTCAGAATATGTAGATCAGATTGTTTTTTACGTAGAAGACTGGGAGATAATAAAGCCAGTAAAAAGGGATTATGGATATAAGGAGTATCGCCCGGAACAAAGGTTTTATTATCCTAAGGATTGTCTGGATGAGTATGATTTAATCAATGGAGATTATCATCCAACAGTTTATTATGATATTTTTATGGAGAACTCTGAGGGTAATTATTATCTTAAAAAGGATGGCTATTATAAAATAGAACCAAGGTGGAACGGTAAATCTCTGGAATGGTATTTGATAGAGGATGAAAAGAAGATACCCATAGATTTAAAAGGAAATTTACCAGAATATTCTTTTGATACAATTTTAAAAAATATACATTCCTATGAATATGAAGAATATAATAACTATTTTATAGTTAAAGGAAAATTGAGTGAAAATGAAAAAAACGTCTTGGAAATATATAAATGGTGGTTGGAGATTCCATTTTCATACAATGATACAAATTTTGACGGAAAAAGTTCCTGCTACGGATTCAATCATTCAGATTTAGAACAGGGTGTTTATAAAAGATATCGTTAAAGATAAATTTGTATAAGAATGAAAGTTATATTATTCAGGTCAAAAATCCAGAAAAAATGGAAGGACACCGTGCTTTGTAGTATAGCTTCTTACTAGTTATTTTACATCACAGAGTGGTAATTGAAAAACTTTCATGACTATTTGTACCGCGCTCGAAGGCACGCGGAATGGAGATTAATATGAAAAAAATAAGGATACTTGTTTTAAGTGGAATTTTATTAATATTAGTGTGTATACCAACCCTGTTTTACATTCAAGACAGAAGTAAAATAGGCAAAACAATTGACAGCTATAAAAATGTAAATGTATGTTATAACGGTTATTTTTATACAAAATCATATGGCAAACATTTTAGTGATGATGGTTACTACTATGGACGCAGTTGGCAGTGTGTAGAATTTATAAAGCGATTCTATTATGAAGCTAAGGGGCATAAAATGCCTGATTTATATGGTAATGCAAAAGACTACTTTTCGTATAGTACGAAACAGGGAGAGATGAATGTGCAAAGAGAATTACTCCAATATTATAATGGAGGAAATGTCGCTCCGAAAGAAGATGATCTGATCGTGTTTACAGATACGAAATATGGACATGTTGCTATTATAACTGAGGTTACGGAAAACGACATCGAAGTTATACAGCAAAATGTGTATGGAAAGCCACGTCAGAGATTTAGCATGACTAACAAAGATGGATGTTATTATGTTGGTACAGACAAAAAACCTGCTGGGTGGCTACGGGCAGAATAAATGTGGGCCATGGTCCATTTTTAATTCAAATGTCACTATATATGACAGAAAGATCTATCCCTGATGGACTAAATTAGGATTTGATGGATTACAGTACTTTGAAGATTTTGAGGCTATTGCTAGAAAACATGGAATTGAAGATAATAGAAGTAAGTTGGAGCAGGAGATAGAGAATATTTGTACTAATTTTAATACACTAAGTACTGAAATAGGAAAGTTAAGAAGTAATATTTATGAGCGACCGGTTGTGACTGAAGATTCCTTTTTGGTCTGCAGATGTGGCGGCATTATTAAGGTAGTACAAAATGGAAGTTGGGTCAATATTAGCCAAGACAGGATAGAGGCGAATATTATAGATCTGCTGAGGTTTGCTGAGGATCGTATATCTGTCCAATAATGTGGTCATCCTTTAGTCCTGCGCGATCATGTAAAGCGTATTGTAAAGGGAAAAGGCGGCGAAATCCGCTGGCTCCTTATCCGCAGACTTCTTTCTTTTATACCTTAATGACAGTATAAAGGACATTCCAGTGACGATCGAGGAAATAGAGCAATGCTAATTTAGGCTGGCAATAACACGAAAGGAAAATCCAAAGGAAAGCTCCTATACCAACTACCTATTTGATAAAGGTATTGATAAGTTTTAAAAAAAGCTAGGGGAAGAGATTTCTGATTTCCTTTATCATATGATGGTTCTTATGTCGCAAAGGGTGTAACATGGGAAGATATGAACAGGAAACTGGCGAATCGTTAGTAAGGGATCATTTAGAAAAATAGACTTTATGTTGCTAAAGGTAAATGGTACCGTGGCAGGTTAACCTGTTAAGGTACCATTTACCTGTTTTGATTTCACCGTATTTAACATTTATAAAATCTCCAATAATGAATTCAAAATTATTCATATCTTTAAAATTTTTACGAATCGGAAAGAGAACATCTGCGGCCTACCGATGTGTAGGCAATTCCCGGGTACCCAACCAACTGTTGCTTCATAGACCTTAAAGAAAGTTTCAAGTTTACAAAAATGATTAATTTTTCTTTCTTATTATTGAATTTGCAAATTCAAAAAATAATAGGAGGAGAATTATAATGGAATTAAATTATTGGAGCAACGGAAAAAAAATACCCTTAAAAAAATCTGAATCATATAGAGCATTTAAAGACAATGGTTATATGGAAAGTAAATACAAATCTTTAACTTCTAACCCAAATTCGAAAATGACTAATTTGAATAATGGCATTATTTTAGAGACAATAAGCGAGAAGCAGGTTTATAAAACCACTTCATTTTCAAGCAAAAATCAGCCAGAAGAAGATGATTTTTTTGTATTAGAAGCAGAAGATAAAACACCAATGATACTTACAAATCAGTTTATTATCCAATTCAAACCAGATGTAACAAGAGAAGAAATTAATAAGATTAATGATTCTAATAATGTTAAAATTATAGAAAATATTAATTGGGAGGAAAATTCATATCTTGTGGAAACCACAGAAGGTAAAGCAGTAAGTGCATTGGAGATGGCAAATACTTATCATAAAAATGATAAGGTAATATATGCACAGCCTAATTTTGTTCGGTTGCTAAAGCCTATGTCAGCAATAAGTAATGATACATATGTAAATAAGCAGTGGGCTCTTAACAATACTGGACAAACTGGAGGAATTGCAGGTGAAGACATCGCTATTTCAGAAGCATGGAAAATAACGAAAGGAAATAACGATATTATTATTGCTATTATTGATGAAGGTGTGGATTACAAACATGAAGACTTAAATGTACCAGATAAACTGGTAACCGGGTATGATGCTTGTTACAAGCGTAATGATCCAACTCCTAAAAGTGCTGATGCGCATGGAACTGCTTGTGCAGGCATAGCTGCCGCAAAAAGTAATAATAATAAAGGAATAGCCGGCGTGGCTCCGGAATGTAAAATAATGGGGATAAGAATTGCGTATGGAGTTAAGTATGGATCCGAAAGCATATGGGTTACTGATGATGCAAAAATTGCAGATGGAATTGCTAAATCTGTGGAAAGAGGAGCGGATGTCCTTAGTAACAGCTGGGGAGGCGGAGGTGACAGCCAAACTATTACAAATGCAATAAATAATGCCAAACGAAATGGCCGAAACGGAAAAGGATGCGTTGTTTGTTTTGCAGCTGGCAATGATAATGGCAGTGTTTCTTTTCCTGGTAGTCTGGATAATGTTATAACTGTTGCAGCATGTAATGAGTATGGTGAAAGAAAAAGTAAGACAAGTAGAGACGGCGAATATTGGTGGGGTAGTAATTATGGTCCGGAAGTTGATGTAGCAGCCCCGGGTGTTCATATTTTCACAACTGATATTATGAATAAGGACGGCTATAGTTCTAATAATTACGTAGAAGATTTTAACGGTACGTCTGCTGCGACCCCACATGTTGCAGGAGTTGCAGCACTTGTGCTTTCCGTTGCTCCAGAACTAAAAGCAAGTGAAGTCGAAGAAATAATCCGAAATACTGCAGATGACATTGGCGCTAAAGGTTTTGATAATTATACCGGTCATGGGAGAATAAATACATTTAAAGCTGTTTCAAAAGCATATGAAATGCATATGCGATCCGGCAGGAGCTGATGACAGTCTATTATCTTAAGGACATCAGAGCTGTAGGAGTGCAGCAAGATGTACCGTATGGTCAAGATTGAACGGCAGTGTGTTTCCAAGTGATGGAACGGACAATACCAATACGTAACTGGAACTGGATCTGCAGATTCAGAAACTATGTCGAAAGAGCCAACCTTTCACCATAATGGAAGGTTGGCTCTTTCGACATACACAATTGAACTAATATTTATAAATCCAATCTTATTTTTCCAGCAATTTTCATCCATCTCTTCTACCGTATGTATCTCATGGGGGTTTTCAGTAGAGAGAATCAGTTTATCGATTATTGCTATAATTAATATACCAAAAAAGAATCCGCCAACGGCAGCCCAGGAACCGCCTTTAACCCCCAGAGCAGAAGTCAAGGCATCTTTTGCTTTTACAAGAATTTCAGATGTAATGTACAATTTCGGAAGCTAACGTGTACAATTTTGGCATTTGGGTTGAAATTAATGTCGTAAAATGGTATTTTTTAGTAGATACATTTCGTTTAAAAATGGATTATAAAGCATAATTTTAGTAACAGATACGAAGGGGGCAGGATATTGGTTGGGATTAGTATGGATAAAATATTTGTGACAGGTACGGTAGAATTGAATCAGGTGTTACATTTTGAAATGAAAGCAAAAATGAATGAACACGCCATTCTTAAATTAGAAGGGTTGATGAATAATATAACCGATGAAAGCAACAGTGATTTAATTGGGAAGAAAATGTCCCTTATCTGTGAAGAAGAAGGAGTAAATATTCCTGTATTTACAGGAATAATACAAGAATCAAGATTAATATTCAAAGGAGAAGAATGTTATATAAAACTTAAATGTATATCTTCAAGTTACGAGTTTGATAAAGATAAAAAATACTGTTTTTATCAGAATCGACATATGACCTATCGGCAAATGCTTGATCTTGTTTCTGGAAAAGGGCGTAATATTTTATTTACTTGTGGAAGCGGATTAGAACTAAATACTCCATTATTGCAATATGAAGAAACCGATTGGGAATTTTGTAAACGAATTGCCAGCCAGTTTGGTTCCGTTGTTATACCGGAGATTACCGGCGAGTACCCCCAGATATCAGTTGGGGTTATCGGAGGAAAGCAATATCAGTTAGAAGACACTAATAACTACAAATGTCAAATGGAGTGGGGGGAATATAGAAAGAAGAGATTGCTCTTTCAATGTAATTCAGAAGATTTTTGTATATATACTGTTTCCGGAAGCCTGAACTATATGCTGGGAGATAAGGTATGGTTTAAAGATTCAAAAAAAATAGTTATCTCTAAACATGTCAGTTTTAAAAATGGTTTAATTCAAGTAGAATATAAACTTGGTTCAGAAGCTGTGGCAGGGATGAAACCATTTTATAACCATAGAATATGCGGACTGTGTCTGGGAGGAACTGTTAAATGGACATCCAAGGAGAAAATAAAAGTAAAACTGGATTTAGATCAAAAATAAGAATCCTCTTGATGAGGAATTATTTGCATTCGAATATGTTCCGGTATCAGGCAATATTATGTATGCGATGCCGGAAAAAGGGACAAGAGTTCAATTGTATTTTTCAAATGAAAAGGAAAACAGCGGGATTGTGATAGGAAGTGTAAATGAGAAGATTGATTATCCGGAAGCCTCTGTAAAAACTTTTCAAACAAAAGAAGGAAAAAGATTAGATATCCAATCAGCTCAAATAGGGTTATCAAGTGAAGTCAGTCAGATAAGTATGGCATTATCGGATCAACTTGGTATTAATCTGTTTTCCCAAAAGGATATTTTCATTAATGCTAACGACAGTATTAGGATCCGGACAGGTGGTAACGTAACAATGGATACACCACTGGGATACCATTTTGAAAATAAGAAATCAGGAGATTGTATTGATTTATCAGGAAATGAAATGCGGATGACAACCGAAAAAGCAGTTATCAGCGGACTTCCTCATAAGCTTGGGCATAAGCCGGAACAGGCGTGTAAGGACTTTGGCATCAGCAATTCATACCAATATGCAACGAATATTATGGCCGGTATTCCCCAGGGAATTGCTGAATCAGCTGTTTCTTCAGCTATACTAGGCGGATTACCTTCATTTCAAAATCCCAGTAAGGAGCATCAGGTATCTGAATTGATATTTTTAGGGAGAAATTAGTGAATTTTTTAATTGGGAGGTACCATGAAATATAAGGACGAACAAATTGCATTCATGCGAAATGAGCAAAAGAGAAGTAAGTATATAAACAGCGAAACAGGAATGTATGTCGGCGACAGGCTGATAAAATTTCATCAAATAGAGCTGCTTTCCTTTTTTGGAATTATGATGCCGGAAGAGTTTACACAGATGGACCCGGAACTGGCATCAAAAAAGTACCCGTCAGTTGACAGACCACAGGTCATTATGACAGATGAGGCAGGTGAGGTTAACTTTACCTTTAGCCTGTTTGAGCAGGAGATTGAAGCTGAAAAGATTGATGGTACATTAAATCAATTTCAACTTATGATTACAACCGCCCAGCCTGCAAATAAGTTTATGAGTAAAGGGCATATTGAAAACGATGAATACCGGTGTGGCTGGATGGAATTTAAGAGCCATACTCTGGACGGAGCTGTATATAATATTTTATCTATAACAGTAATAAATGAAAGATTTCTTTTAGGACTTTTTAATTGTCCTTATGAAGCATGGATGGAATGGAAACCAGTTATGCTGGAGCTGCTAAATACAATTCACGGAAAGGAAGAAGCATAATGAAAGCGATCAGTATCTTGTGAAACCATTTTCTATGATAGAAATTTTAGACTGCCAGATAAAAAAAGAGGTTAATGAACATATGCTGGCGTATATATCAGGTTATATTGGTGAAAAGGATGTTTTAAGCAAATTTACACCTGATACAGAAATTACAATTGAGATTACAGACGAAAATGGAGTCGTACATACTATTTTTCGTGGGCTACCTGATAAAATATCAAATACGGAAGAAGGCTATTTAACTAAACTGGAAATACATGCAATTTCTAAAACGACTTTATTAGACACAGAAGAGAAAGTGCGGTTTTTTTACAATAAGAATCAGACATATAAAGAAATTGTACGTTACATTGTTTCTAAGAATGAAAATGCCAGTATTATTATGAACCATGTTAGCGAACAATCTTGCAATATCATAGCGCAATACAGGGAGACAGACTGGTTCTTTTTAAAGAGACTGGCAAGCTGCTTAAATACGGTATTGGTTCCGGATTGTACGAACAGCCATATCTGCTTCTTTTTTGGATTACCCACAAAAGATGATGCAGAACTGGATGTGGAATTTTATGAAGTAAATATTACAGATCATATACGGGAATATATTGTAGAATCTCGTGAAATACTTAATTTGTGCACACCTGTGGAGTTCCATGGTCACAGATTATATGTACATGGAATTGAGAGCAGACTTTATAAGCAGGAATTAATACATAGATATTGTTTACGAGAAAAACAAGGCTTTCAGGTAAAACCCTATGGAAATGAAAAAATAATAGGGGCGTCTTTTATGGGGGAAGTTTCAAAAGTAAAAAATGATGTTGTACGAATTAATTGTAACTATGGTTGCAAAGTTAATAATGAGGATACTGTCTGGTTTCCATTTGCCTCCGTTTATTCATCGCCAGAAGGCACCGGCTGGTATTGTATGCCAGAGAAGGGAGACAGAATCCGAATATATTTTCCAGATGAAAACGCAAATCAGGCATACGTAATAAATGCAGTTCATACGGAAAGTGATGGTGATATGCGTAAAAATCCAGAAGAAAAATCCATAAGAACAATACACAACAAAGAAATACGTTTCACCCCTGAAAAAATAATGATTACCAACCATAAAGGATTATCTATTATACTGGATGATGAAAAAGGGATTATGATTAATAGTAACAAGGCAGTAAAAATAACAGCCTCAGAATCTGTAGAGTTTGCCAGTGGAGGGGAAACCAGCATTGTTGCAGGTAGAGGAATCATTTTCCGGGAGAATAATAATTCATTGATGATCTCTGATGGAATCAGCCATACAGGACTCACGATTCAGTATCAATAGGAGGTTTCATGGATTACTTTTGGATAAAAGAAGATAAGACTTACATGCACACACCAGTTATAACAAACTTAAATGATATTGTTAACCGCAGAGCAGCCATGTCATTAGAGAATTCTATCAATATACCTGATATTAATGTGGGTTTTGCGAGATCCGAACGGCCGCTTGATTATATTGATGTATTGGATGGACAATTGTTTCTGGTTAATGATGGTGTAAAAAAGGTATTTTCCGTCTATGAGCGTTCATTGCAATTTAAGACGGTGTGTATTTTAAATAATTTGGATGGGAGCAGCTGCAATTACTATGCGCCTCTATTTGTTAATGTAGACTGTCTGCCTGACGAGTACAAGGCTGTAAGAAATAGAAATAAACTGGAAAAGCTGATTATTAAAGCAAGTTCTGTCGAGGATTACAGTGTATTTAAGATTGCTGGTATTGATACAGATATTGTTATTATTCGCCTGGATGTGGCGGAGAGTCTTCTTAGAAGAGATATCAGAAAATTGACACTGGAGCGTGTTCAGCTGGTATATTAATACATATAATTGATAGGGGAAGTGATTATGAAAAATTTGAGTGGAAAGCAGAAGCCTAATTATCTTTTGGATTCGTCATACGTGATGTGTTCCTGCGCAAAGCAGGTTCCGGCGAAATGTAAAAAGCTGGATACAGAATGTTTTGAGTATTACAGACTTTTAAGAGCAACCGATAAAAATAATGGTGTATTTGGTAAGGACAGTCCGTTTATCAGGGATATTGACTGCGAGCCATTTATAAATCTGGATAAATTCGGGTGCTGTCAGGCAGATAATTATGTCAATGCAATGAACGACATTGTTTGTAATTTAAACAAGACTATGAAGCTTTACCCAGTGGACAGTCCTCAGTATCAGGCATTACAGAATAAATTTTTGTATTATTCCGATTGTGTAACAGCTGCTATGAATCAACAGGGTATTCCAAAACTGGGGCGTAATTATCCTTGTGTACTGGAATTAATAGACAGCTGGTTCAATACAGATGATAAGACCAGAATGAGTAATAAACTTGAAGTAATAGCAAAAATGAAGAAATTGCAAGTAAGTTATATGAAACAAATCAGGGAATCGCTTGCAAAATTGAAGCAGGGCTCAAATAAATATTTAAAGGATGAAGGCTTTGCTCCGGATCTGGCATATGCATTACCTCTGGGCAAAGAGGGACAGGGAAATATAGGCTCATGGGATTGGAAAGATACAAAGCGGGCGGTTTCTAAAAACTTATTAGACTATTTTGATGAAAATGAAAAGAAAAAAAGAGAAAGAGAAGAAGAAAAAAGAAAGATTCTTAATAAGGAATTAAATGCACAGTCTGACAGGGCCTGGTCACACAGTTGAAAGGAAATGGAGATGTACTGAAATCTGTTATAGAACAATTGCAGGGAATGGAACATGACGCAAAAACAGAAAATGCGTTAGGTGTTGCTTATTTGCGTCTCAGAAAATTTGATGATGCAGAACGCCATTTAAAAGCGGCTCTAGACCTGTCGGTTACGGAAGAAGAAAAAGCCTGTGCATTAACAAATTTATCAGAGTGCTGTCTATATCAAGATAAAAGAGATGAAGTTGATCGCTATGCAGAAGAAGCTTATGAAAAGGATATCTCAGATCCAATGAAACGCCTGATTCTGGATACCAATATGTTAAAAAAGAAATATCTGAATAGTGAAATAGACTATAAGCAGGTAATTAAAACCGCAAAAAAACTGATAAAGCAAGAAAGAAAATTATTAGGATCAAATCAGGCAATCGGGGTCTACAATTATTATATGATTGCACTGGCCAATTATAACTATGTTGGTAATGACGTAGGGATCCATTATATGAAAAAGGCATTACAATTAAATCAGAATACTTATCAGTATAAATCTGTAGAGGCAAATCTCTATCTTGAAATGGCGAACTATTATTCTAACAATTCAGAAGATTTTGATAAAGCATTGAAATGCCATAATAAATGCATAGAAATTTTGGAAAATTGGCAAACAAGAGATCACTATGATTTACTATATGCTTATGACAGAAGAGGTTCTTTCTACTCCTTTATAAGCCAGGATCAATATAAAGCAATTGAGGATTATGAGACAGCTTTAGTGCAATGTTCATCGTATCCAGAGTTGGCATATTCAATCTATATTGAGTTAGCATGGGTATATGAAAACTTAAAACAACCTGAGCAAGAGGTTAAGTGTTATGCCAGAGCATACTATCTTTGGCAGCACGAAAGATTTAATGATCCATTTGGTAGGTATAAAGACATGTTAATATATGCGTACAAAAATCTGGTGGAAACAGATTTGGATTATGAAACCTGGTTACAGGAGCAGCTTAAACAGGCAGAGGCAGATTTAAAAGAAAAATGGGGAGAAGTGAGGAGTGACGAAAATGGACTATGATGAAAACCAGATAGGCGGATATTCAATATCAGAGATAAGAGGATATCTGGAAAAAAATCAAGAAGAGTACTTAAATAGATTCAGACAAATTGATAGAAAGAAAAAATTTAATGGAGCCGCTGCATTTTTTGGTCCATTATGGTTTGCTTATCGAATGATGTGGATAGAGGGATTCTTATTATGGTTTATTTCTTCTGTAATTACATTATTTGCTTCGTATATTATTTATATGTTAATTTTAGCAAATATAATATATACCAAAGATTCTGCCGGACTGTTTTTATTTTTACTTTGGATTATAAAATTTGTGATAATAGGAAAGCTGGCTGATTGCATCTACTGGTGGAAGATAAAAAAGAGAATAGATGCTTCTCATTGGGAAGATGGAAAAAAACGAAGTATAATTCAAAGGTTGGCAAATTCTGTAGAATGTAAAGGTGCTTCTATATGGAGTGCAATTGTTTTTTTTATTTTACTAGATTTTGGAGATGCTGTTGTAGGAGCAATTGGAGTTGCAATGGCCACTGTAATGGCCCAAATCTAGACTGGCTTATTAAAAGAAGGAGTCTTGATAATTGATTAATGAAGCAAATTTGAAAAATAAAGTTATAAATGAGCTGCAGACGATTGCAGATGATCGTTATCTATGGTGTTCACAGAAGATAGAAAAAGAAATTGATTCATATATTGCTGAAATTACTGATGGTCTGAAAATTGTCTTTAATAATATTTACAGCCAATACATAAAATTACAGGATTCTGGCGAGGCAGGGACTCTGAAATGGATATATTTATCGTTTTTACATACAGGCTTTTTAGATCATTCCCCATGCTATAGAATCGATTTCTACGATAAAAGAGACTGCATTTCAGAAATTGAGTGTACAGAATTATGGGATTTTAAATATATATTTGATTGCTATTATAACATTGAAAATGAGATTATTGAAAAATTGAATAAACAGACCCGCGTATTAAGGCATGAAATAAATGATATGCTAATACAGCTACAGCAAAAGTTTCACTATTTAGCGAATGCGTGGATTATCACTATTATAAAAAATATTTTAAAAGAGGATGATGTGTTTATCTTAAAGGAGTCTAATGTTAAATTTATGCTGGGTGAATATTTAGATAATTCTGAATTGATTGCGGTATACGGCGATGAAACAGAATAGAAACCCGAGAGAATAATATACAGATATGGTTTTTCAGGCTTCATAGACATTAAAAACGCATTATGGTATAATAAGGAAATCCAAATGGTCCTTTCTGGTAATTTTTTCGTATGATACGGAGAATACTACCTGAATATACAGACCCTTTAGGAGAACTGGATCCGGTTGAAATCCAACATGCCGTTACCAGAAAATATTGAAAAAGAGGCGATTAACAATGTCAGAAGTGATCAATCATTTTTTTAAATATGTATCCTATGATACCCAGTCAAAGGATGAGGTTGACGCTGTTCCAAGTACTTCAAAGCAGCGGATACTTGCAGAAGAACTGGTGAAAGAACTGCAGACCATGAAGGCTGCAGATGTAAGAATTGACGAGCACAGCTATGTGTATGCTACCATTCCGGCTACCATGGACAAAGCAGTCCCTGTACTGGGATTTATCGCTCATATGGATACCTCTCCAGCCTACTCCGGTGCAGGTGTAAAGCCGCAGATCGTAAAGAATTACGACGGTAAGGATATTCTGATGAATGCGGATACTGGACTTACCATGAGCCCGGAAGAATTTCCGGATTTATTAAAATATATCGGACAGGATATTATCACTACAGATGGAACAACCCTGTTAGGTGCAGATGACAAGGCCGGTGTGGCTGAAATCATGACTATGGCGGAATACTTACTTGCCCATCCGGAGATTCCTCATGGAACCATCCGAATCGGATTTACACCGGATGAAGAAGTGGGCAGAGGGGCAGATTTCTTTGATGTGAAAGGATTTGCCGCTGATGTAGCCTATACCGTGGACGGCGGTGGGTTAGGAGAGCTGGAGTACGAAAATTTCAATGCTGCTTCTGCCAGAGTTTTAATCCACGGTTCCAGCATCCATCCCGGTTCTTCCAAAGGAAGAATGAAAAATGCGCTTTTAATGGGTATGGAATTTCATAACATGCTGCCCGCTGCTGAAAACCCTATGTATACGGAAGGGTACGAAGGATTCTACCACCTGGATTCCATGAGTGGAAACGTGGAGGAAGCCAGACTGGATTATATTATCCGTGATCACAGCAAGAAGAAGTTTGAAGATAAGAAAGAATTTATGACCCGTGTGGCAGATTATTTAAATCACAGATATCAAAGCGGGACAGTAGAGCTGATTTTAAAAGACAGTTATTTTAACATGAAGGAAAAGATTGAACCCCATATGTACCTGATCGATATTGCAAAGACGGCAATGGAAGATCTGGGAATTGAGCCGCTTGTTACTCCGATCAGAGGCGGTACAGATGGAGCACGCTTATCCTACGAAGGACTTCCCTGTCCAAACCTTTGCACCGGCGGTTACAATTATCATGGAAAATTTGAATTTATCCCGGTTCAGTCCATGGAAAAGGTTGTGAAGCTGCTTCTTAAAATTGTTGAAAAGTTTGCTGAAAAGTAATTTATAGAATAAAATTTAAAACGTCCGGAAATGGTTTTAATGGTATACTGCCAAAACCAATTCCGGACGTTTTTTTGCTGTATCATTCGTTTATTTTGCGGTTTCCGGTTCTTCAATGATTCCCATTAATGTATGCCAGGGAAGGACAGCGCATTTAACTCTGCCCGGCATATGGGAGATTCCCTTCAGGGCAATCGCATCCTCAAGAGAATCCAGCTGCGCCTCATCTGATATTTCTCCTTTTATCATCCCCAGAAAGGTTTTAAGCAGATTCTGAGCCTCTTCAACCGGTTTTCCAAGAATGAGATCAATCATCAGAGACGCGGAAGCCTGGGAAATAGCACAGCCTTCTCCCGTAAATCCGGCATCTTCAATGATTCCGTCCTTTACCCGCAGTTCCAGAACAATGTCATCACCACAGCTGGGATTGACTCCTTCCAGACTGGCTGTCGCCTCTGATACCTTGTGACGGTTTTGACTGGAACGGCTGTTTTCCACAATAATCTGATTGTATAAAGCATTAAGCTCCATAACCCATCCACCTCCTTACCTGTTTTAAGCTGTTTAAAAATACTGAAATATCTTCGTCTGTATTGTAGATGGCAATACTTGCCCGGACACAGGAGCCAATTCCCAGATATTCCATTAATGGCTGGGCGCAGTGATGACCGGCACGGACTGCGATTCCTTCTGAATCCAGAATGGTTGCAGTATCGTGGGGATGAACCCCGTCCACATTAAAGGAGATAACCCCAAAACGGTCACAGCTGTCTGTACTGCCGTATACGGTGACATAGGGCAGAGCATTCAGCCCTTTTAGCATCTGGTCCATCAGAGCGTTCTCATGATTGCGGATCGTCTCCCAGCCTATGGAATTAATATATTCCATGGCTGCCGCAAGGCCTGCTTCTCCGCCTACATTTCTCGTTCCCGCCTCGAACCGGCGTGGGACTTCTGCATAGGAAGCGGTCTGTTCATGAACGCTTGCAATCATATCGCCTCCGCTTAAAAACGGGGGCATTTTCTCAAGCAGTTCTTTTTTGCCATATAAAACACCGATCCCCATGGGCGCATACATCTTGTGTCCGGAAAATGCTGCAAAATCTACTCCCAGGTCTTGGACGTCAACTGGCATATGGGACACACTCTGAGCGCAGTCTAAAACCACTGCAGCGCCATGTAAACGGGCGCGTTCCACGATGGATTTTACCGGTGCTTCCGTTCCAAGTACATTTGATACGTGGGCAATGGCAATCAGCCTTGTGCGCGGGTTTATTTTCTGATCCAGTTCTTCCTCTGTAATCCGCCCGTCTGGTCCCGGATAGAGATAAACCAGCTTGGAACCAGTGTGTTTTGCAACTCTCTGCCAGGGAACCAGGTTGCTGTGGTGTTCCGCCACGGAGATAAGAATTTCGTCCCCTTCTTTTAAGAATTCCATACCGTAGCTGTAAGCGATCAGATTAAGAGATTCTGTAGCATTCTGGGTAAAAATAATTTCTTCCGGACCGGCATTTACAAAGCGGGCCGCAGTCAGCCTGGCGTTTTCATGAATATCCGTGGAACGGACGCCCAGGGTGTAAACGCCTCTGTGGGGATTGGCATTATCCATACGGTAGTAATTATCCACTGCCTCTAAAACGGACAAAGGCTTGAATGAAGTTGCTGCGTTATCTAAGTATATCAGTCTCTTTCCATTTTCCGGGACAGAGAGAATAGGAAACTGATCACGAATTGGTTTCATGTTCATCCAGCCTCCTTTCAATGACATTCAGAATCTCCATGCGCAGATCATCCGGAGTTATTTTATGAAGAACAGGCATAAAGCGGGCTTCTACCAGCATACGCTTTGCCTCCATCAGGCTAAGCCCTCTGGAGCACAGATAGTAGAGATGTTTTTCATCAAACTGTCCTAAGCTGGCTGCATGCTGGCCTTCCACAGCTTCTTCTCCGCACAGGATTAAGGGAACGGTCCTGTTTCTGGCGCTGGGGCTTAGCAGAAGCACGGTTTCATTTTCGTGCCCCACAGAGTGTGCGCATCCTGCATTAAAGTCAATGGTTCCTCTTAAAATCTTGCTGCTGGAGCCTGCAAGAACTCCGGCTGTATGCATTTCGCTTTCCGTTTCTCTGCCGGCGTGGCGGGCAATGTCATTGAAATCATAAATCTGTTCCTTATCAGTAAAGTATGCAGTATCCTGTTGATAGCCGCCTCCCTGACCCTCCAGATGAGCCAGAGAACCACATGCCGCTGTTTTTCCTCCCAGAACGGCTCGAACGAGTTCTACCCTGGCACCTTTTCCAATGCGTGCACCTACGGCATCAAAGCTCTGGCTGTTTCGTCCAAGCAGCTGGACAGAAATCAGACGGACAACGGAATTTTCCTGCGCATCAATCTGTGTTAAGCTTCCAAGAACGCCGTCTTTTGCGTCCCCCCGATTAATCTGAATAACTGTGATATTACTTCCTGGCTTTGCATTTATGGCATAATGGGCTCTGATAACCGGATGGGTAAGGTCCAGAGTCTGGGTGATAATAACAGGTTCACCGGCGGGTCCTTCTCCCAATAAGTAGCAGGTTTTGTCTGCACGGCTCAGGATAAACTCATCCAGCCATTCACCCATCCCGCTTGGAATTGCGGCAATTTCTTCCGGAATGCGATCCATAAGACTGATTCCATGAGGAAGAACACCATCATAAGGGAGGTGGTCTCCCTGTGAATATTCCCTGTCAGGAGGCAGCGCTTTTTTATCCAGCCAGTTCACTCCTGTCCGGTTCCAGGTAGGAACCGGGAGTCGATTAATTTGTGTATTCATATTTGTGTTCCTCCTTTCAGCCGATGCTTCCCTTCATTTCAAGATGAATGAGATTGTTCATTTCCACCGCATATTCTAACGGCAGTTCCTTGGCAATGGGTTCTGCAAACCCGCCTACGATTAAAGCCCGTGCATCATCCTCGGACAGACCGCGGCTCATTAAGTAGAAGATTGCGGATTCACTGATTCTGCCGATTTTTGCCTCATGGCCGATATCTGCCTGATTGCAGGAGATATCCATCACCGGTATGGTGTCGGAACGGGAAATACTGTCAAGCATCAGTGATTCACAGGAAACGGCTGATTTGCTGCCTTTGGCATTTTCCGTAACAGTTACCAGGCTTCGAAACGTGGAATTGCCTCCATCCCTTGATATGGATTTCGTGGAAATGTGAGAGGTGGTATCCGGTGCGGCATGAAGTACCTTTGCACCTGTATCCAGGTTCTGGCCTTCTCCTGCAAATGTGATGCCTGTAAACTCCATACGTGCCTTTTTCCCCTTTAAAATGCTCATGGGGTAAAGATAGGAGATATGAGATCCGAACGATCCGGAGATCCATTCCACGGTTCCTCCTTCCTCTACCGAAGCGCGCTTTGTATTTAAATTGTACATGTTCTTTGACCAGTTTTCGATGGTGGAATAGCGGAGTCTTGCATTTTTACCCACATACAGTTCCACGCAGCCTGCGTGAAGATTGGCAACGTAATATCTGGGAGCAGAGCAGCCTTCTATGAAATGAAGATAGGCACCTTCCTCCACGATAATCAATGTATGTTCAAACTGGCCGGCTCCCGGTGCATTAAGCCTGAAATAGGACTGCAGGGGAATATCAACCGTAACTCCGGCCGGCACATAAACAAAAGAACCTCCGGACCAGACCGCTCCGTGAAGAGCCGCAAACTTGTGGTCGGACGGAGGAACCAGTTTCATAAAATGCTTTCGTATCATTTCACTGTAAGGACCTGTAAGAGCGCTTTCTATATCCGTATAGACCACGCCTTTTGAAGCAACTTCTGCCCGGACATTGTGGTAAACCACTTCGGAGTCGTACTGTGCTCCTACACCTGCCAGTGATTTTTGCTCTGCTTTGGGAATTCCAAGACGCTCAAAGGTCTGTTTGATATCATCCGGCACATCGGACCATTTCGCTTTCATGGTTGATTTGGGACGGACATAAGTAACAATCTGATCCATATTCAGCTCGTCAAGGGAGGGTCCCCAGGAAGGCAGTGGTATTTCTTTATAAGTATTTAATGATTTAAGGCGGAACAGACGCATCCATTCCGGTTCGTTTTTTTCCTTTGATATCTGGTTCACTATCTCCGAAGTAATACCGGAGTCCATAAGAAAGGCCGGGTCCAGCCTGTCTTTCACATCATAAATGGTGCGGTCGGCCTGGTCGACTCTGGTTTTTTCCTGTTTAAAGTCTTTCATGGATTAAAGCCTCCTTTCCCAGAACGCCAAATCCCTCCTGCGTGATTTTTGAAATCAGCTCCCGGCCGCCGGTATAAGCGATTTTGCCTCCTGCCAGTACATGTACCACGTCCACATCAAGGCCTTCTAAAATTCTGGCATTATGGGTAATGATAAAAAGCCCGTTTTTACGGCTCTTAAAGGCACGGATTCCCCTTGTAACGGTACGTACCGCATCGACATCAAGACCGGAATCTGTTTCATCTAAAAGAGCTAGTTTGGGCTGAAGCATAAGAAGCTGGAGAATTTCCGTTTTCTTTTTTTCACCGCCGGAAAAGCCAACATTTAAGTATCGTTGCGCATAATCGGGATCCATATCCAAAGCTTTCATCTGCTCTTTTAAGTCCTTTTTAAACTGCAGTATCTTTTGAGGACGTTTTTCCAGGGACCCTTTGGCTGTGCGGAGAAAATCTTCAAGGGTAACGCCCGGAATCTCCTCCGGCGCCTGAAAGGAGAGGAAGACACCTGCTCTGGCTCTTTCGTCTGCTTTCATTTCTGTTATATCTTTCCCATCTAAAAGAATCTGCCCGTTTTCTATCTGATACCGGGGATCTCCCATAATGGCGGATACGAGAGTGGATTTTCCAGTTCCGTTTGGTCCCATTAGGACATGAAGCTCACCTGAACCTATGGTGAGATTAATGCCGTTTAAAATTATTTTATCCTCCACAGATACAGTGAGATCTTTAATTTCCAGTAATGTATGACTCATATATATCAACCTCCTTTATTTCCCCAATGGGAATCTAATGGTTAGTATTTGCTAACATGTCTTTGTGCTTCCATACTATACCTATTTGGTATGAAATGCAAGCCTGATTTTTATTTTTTTATAATCATAATGAAAATTTTGAAATTTCAGAACAGTTAGGAAAATATGTAGCTACAGTAAATGTAAGAAATTATATATTTTTTCTTGACATAACTCTCATATAGGAGTATTATTGCACCAATTGAACAATAATCTTCAGGGCAGGGTGCGATTCCCTACCGGTGGTATAGCCCACGAGCCGCAAGGCATGATTCGGTGTAACTCCGAAGCCGACAGTAAAGTCTGGATGAAAGAAGATGCAGTTTTTTCATGTTTATGAAACATCTGCTGATTAACACGCTCTGGAATGATCATTCATTTCAGAGCTTTTTGTGTTAACAGTCATAAATAATGGACGGATTGCCGAAAATATGCCCTGAGCCTTGTGTTCAAGGCATTTTTCTTTTAAAGGCGGTGTGATATGAACGATATTGAATGTATGTCTCTGGCTTTGCAGCTTGCCAAAAAAGGATGCGGCTTTGTAAATCCAAATCCCATGGTTGGTGCTGTACTTCTAAAGGGTGGCAGGGTAATTGGCACAGGATACCACAAGAGGTATGGTGCTCCTCATGCAGAAGTAAATGCACTTGCAGGCTGTGAAGAATCCCCGGAGGGAGCGACTCTTTATGTGACTCTGGAACCCTGTTGTCACTATGGTAAGACACCTCCCTGCACAGAAGCTATTTTAAATGCAGGAATACGAAGAGTTGTGGTGGGAAGTTCGGACCCTAACCCTCTGGTCAAAGGAAAAGGAATCCGATTCCTGAGGGAAAAAGGAATTGAGGTCACGGAAGGGATACTGAAGGCGGAATGTGACAGGCTCAATGTAGTATTTTTCCATTTTATCCAGACAGGAAGACCATACGTTGTCATGAAATACGCCATGACAATGGACGGAAAAACAGCAGCGTATACAGGTGACTCCAAATGGATTACCGGTGATGCTGCAAGGGAAAACGTGCATAAAGACCGGCTCCGTTACAGTGCCATAATGGTGGGAATTGGTACAATTCTCGCAGATGATCCGCTTCTCACCTGCCGGATTGAAGGAGGGCGTGACCCGCTTCGCATTATCTGCGATACAGCCCTGCGGCTTCCGCTGACTTCCCGGATCATGGCAACCGCAAATGAGGTTCCCACGTTAATAGCAACCTCCTGTAAGGATCTGCAGGCACAGCAGCCCTATTTAAAAGCTGGCTGCCGGATTCTCTCACTTGAACAAGTGGAGGGACATTTAGATTTGTCTGAACTCATGACAAAGCTTGGTACAGAGAAAATTGACAGCATATTACTGGAGGGCGGCGGTATTCTTAACTGGTCGGCACTGCAGGCAGGAATCGTAAGCAGAGTGCAGACATACATTGCGCCAAAGCTTTTGGGGGGATCAGGAGGGAAAACACCGGTTGCAGGATTAGGCGTTCCCCGCCCGGAGGATGGTTTTTTTCTCACCAACATAGAAGTGACACATTTGGGAGAAGATATACTAATTGAAAGCGAGGTGAAACCTTATGTTCACGGGAATTATTGAGGAAATAGGCGTACTGAAGGAGGTAAAAAAAGGAGCGCAGTCCGCTATGCTGACTATACAGGGCAGTGTGATTTTTGATGATCTTGGAATCGGGGACAGTGTAGCGGTAAACGGCGTATGCTTAACGGCTGCCGGGCTTTCTTCCCATACCTTCCGGGCGGATGTGATGCATGAGACTTTAAACCGTTCCGGTCTTGGAAAGCTGCATCCAGGAGATTTTGTAAATCTGGAACGTGCAATGGCTGCAGACGGACGTTTTGGCGGGCACATCGTCTCCGGACATATTGATGGAATAGGTACGATAACGTCCGTTCAAAGAGATGACAATGCCATCTGGTACACCATTGCCGCAGAGGGCAGAATACTCCGTTATATTGTAGAAAAAGGCTCAATTGCACTGGATGGAATCAGCCTGACAGTCGCTTCGGTAAACAACACGGGATTTCGGATATCTGCCATACCCCACACAGTAAAATCCACCATCCTGTCACACAGGAAAGCAGGGGATATAGTGAATCTGGAAAATGACCTTGTGGGAAAATATCTGGAAAAATTTTTATTACCAGTCCAGGATAAGCCGCAATCTGGCGGTATCACAAGAGAATTCTTAGCAAAATCTGGCTATTAGGAGGAGTAAGATGTTTGAGTACAACACCATAGAAGAAGCCCTTAAAACGCTTCAGCAGGGAAAAATTATTCTTGTAACAGACGACGAGGGGCGGGAAAACGAAGGTGATTTCATTTGTGCCGCCCAGTTCGCCACTACTGAAAATGTCAACTTTATGGCGACACATGGGAAAGGGCTGATCTGCATGCCTATGAATGAGGAATTGTGCCGGCGCCTGGATTTGCCGCAAATGATTTCTGAAAACACAGACAATCATTCCACCGCCTTTACCGTTTCTGTGGATCATGTGAATACCACTACCGGAATCTCAGCAGCGGAAAGGTCATTGACTGCAATGAAATGTGCAGACGACAATGCAAGTGCCGCAGATTTCCGCCGGCCAGGACATATGTTTCCTCTTCTTGCAAAGCGAAACGGAGTGCTGGAGCGGGGCGGACATACAGAAGCCACAGTGGATCTTATGCGTCTGGCAGGTCTGAAGGAATGTGGGCTTTGCTGTGAAATCATGGGAGAGGAGGGAACCATGATGCGGACTCCTGAACTGATAGGGCTGGCTAAGAAATGGAGGATTCCCTTTATTACCATTGATGCGTTAAAGGAATACCGTAAAAAACACGACAGGCTGGTGGAGCAGACATCAATCAGCGACATGCCTACAAAATATGGGGATTTTAAAGCCTTCTGTTTTGTTAATAAACTAAACGGAGAGCATCATGTCGCTCTTGTCAAAGGCGAAATCGGTAATGGGGAAAATCTTTTATGCCGTGTTCATTCTGAGTGTCTGACTGGGGATGCATTCGGCTCCATGCGGTGTGACTGCGGACAGCAGCTTGCTGCAGCCATGACACAAATTGAACAGGAAGGCAGGGGCATTCTCCTTTATATGCGTCAGGAAGGACGCGGTATCGGACTGGTTAATAAGCTGCGGGCTTACGCCCTGCAGGACAAAGGTATGGACACTCTGGAAGCCAACCTTGCATTAGGTTTTGAAGGGGATCCAAGAGAATATTACATCGGTGCTCAGATTCTACGGGAACTGGGAGTTAAAACCCTGCGCCTGCTCACCAATAATCCGGAAAAGGTGTATGGACTGTCTGGCTTTGGTATGGAAATTATGGAAAGAGTCCCTATACAGATTCCGGCAAATGACCATGATCTGTTTTATTTAAAAACAAAACAGAAAAAAATGGGACACATTTTACATTATTAAACATAAAGGAGATTTAAAAATGAAAGTATTTGAAGGAACACTGGTACCAAAGGATGTCAGGGTCGGCATTGTTGCAGCACGATTCAATGAATTTATAACATCAAAGCTTCTCGGCGGGGCATTGGATTGTCTGAGGCGTCACGGCATCGGTGAGGAGAATATCGAAGTAGCCTGGGTGCCTGGCGCTTTTGAAATCCCGTTAATTGCTTCCAAGATGGCAGACTGCGGCAAATATGATGCTGTCATCTGTCTCGGTGCGGTCATCCGGGGCAGCACAACTCACTACGATTACGTTTGCAGCGAAGTATCTAAGGGAATTGCCCAGGTATCTCTAGGCAGCGGCATTCCTGTCATGTTCGGAGTCCTGACGACAGAAAATATTGAACAGGCAATTGAACGGGCCGGAACAAAAGCGGGCAACAAAGGATTTGACTGTGCAGCCGGAGCGATCGAAATGGTTAGCCTGATCCGCGGAATACAGGCTTAAATCAAAGAAAATCCTCCAATAAGGGCAGTTTATAACCTTATTGGAGGACTGACAGAATTATATTTTACTCTAACAACAGGTCAGGAGAAAGTGTATTTCCTGACCGGAGTTCCTGGCGTGCGGTCTGGATGAGAGAATCCATGTTTTCTAACTTTTCTAACAGCTGTTTTTCTTCTTCGCTTGTATAAATCACATGATTGATACCGCCGTTCTTAATGACAATCCGCTTGTCTGCCATTAATGCAAGAAGGGGATCGTGGGTTGCCATCAAAACAATTTTATCGGAAGTAACAAGAAGCTTTAACGCCTTTTTCCGGTCTATTCCTGCATTTTCGATTTCATCAATCAAAACGATGGGGGAGGAACTTAATATAGCTGTATCTGCAATCATAAGCGCTCTGGACTGCCCGCCGCTTAAGCTGGTAACAGGAGTGGAGAGTTCAAATTTTTCTCCCGCTAAATCATTGGCAGCTGCAATAATTCTGTCTATCACAGACTCAGGGTCCAAAACCATGCGGCTTTCTGCATGCATCCGCAAAAAGTCCAATACTGTTAAATCCATAACAAAGTTCATGTTCTGAGAAAGCTGGGCTACCAGCTTGTTATTTGAGGAATAACGCCACTTCATATCAGGTACTTCGCCGTTGATTAAAATACTGCGTCCGGTAGGAGTGTCATTTTGAGCCGTCCATTCAATATCTGCTAAAAGCCGGCTTTTTCCGGAACCGGTAGGTCCTACTATGGATATGATCTGGGAGGTCTCTACTGTCAGCTCCTTAAAACCTTCCCCAGTTCCTGATTTATCATGACCTGGTAAAATAGTCAGTGACTGTACCTTCCGATCATTCTCCATTCCTAAAAACTGACGCATCTGCTCCAGATAGACAGGCAGATCTGACAACAGCCTGGCTTTATCGATTGCCTGGTCTTCCAGTTCTTCCTCTGAGAAATGATCTAGATATTCCTCAAATGTCTGATCCTCGAACCCGGCGACTGTAAGCTTATTCTGCTCAAAATATGCGGCAGCAAACGGATATTCCCCCAACAGCTTTTTTATACTGATATTTATCATTTTTTATCACCGCCTAAATCAATTTTCTTTACATTACCCATCTGATATGCTTCCCCGATTCTTGTTTCGCCCAGACAGTAAGAGCACAAAGCGGAGGGCATGGGGAAACGAAGCTGCATTCCCTGAACGGACTTGATATTCTGGTTTTCATCGTAGAGAAGACTGGCCAGTTCATAGGCCCCCTGCCCGGTCAGCCCATTTACATGCATGGTAATGGCTCTTGGATTTACAGAGCTTACGCAGGAAGCAAATACCTCCCGTTCCGCCTGAGAAACAATATCTCCTTTGGTGATCACCACGAAGTCGGCAGATTTTAACATAGGGCCGATTTTTTTGGGGGTATTGATGCCGGATAAATTATCAATGACACAAACACCTTTTACTTCTTTTAAATAGGGGGAACAGCGGTTGCACAGACCTGCTGATTCCGTAATAAGCAGATCAAGCTTTTCTTCATTTCCCCAGTTAACCACCTCTTCAATATTAGAAGCGAAGAAGTGATCCGGACATAAAGCGCCGGATAAGCCCTTTTTTACAGGGATTCCCGCCTTTTCATAGGCAATGTCATCATCTGTGTAAAGACAATCAAATTTCACCACGCCCACTTTAATGTTTTTTGAATGAAACGATGAAATTGTTTTTAATATTACCGATGTTTTACCGGAAGAGGGCGGGCCTGAAAAAATAATCAGATTCATAAGAACTCCTTCTGTGCAGCCGCAAAGAACTGCTTTTCTATTGTTTTGATTAACTCACCAATATCATTGTTGTGAATAAAATCCCAGCCGATCCACATAAACTTCTGGTCTGGCGTTAAATGATTGTCTACCAGAGGATTGGTGGACGGAAATTTCCCGTTTGAGGAAAGAATATCTCCAATCTCTTTTGAATATAAAAGATCAACGAAAGGTTTTACTTTATCCTTATTCTTTGATTTTGCCAACAGGAAAATCGGACTGATAATGGCTCCGTCTTTTGGCCATACCGGACGTATCGGGCTTTTCTCATCTGTCATGCTGGCAAAGAAATAGGGGGCAACCGTAATGGCCGGAACTTTATTTCCATCTTTTAACTTATGGGACTTAATCATCTGAGCGGGATGCATGCTCCGCAAGAGAGCTTTCCCCATCTTTTCAATTCCTTCCTGCCCATAAAAACGATAGATATGAAGTAAAAATGCGTTAAACATATCCAAATCCTTCATGGGAAGGCTGATGCTGTTTTCAAACTCCGGTCTCATTAAATCTGCCCAGCTCTCGGGGAAGGGGCGGTCCCCTAGAACGTTTGTATTAACCATGAAAACTGCAGGAACAATTCCGATGATGGCATACTGGTTCCGGGGATCTTTTAGTGATAAGTTTTCATTATCAAGATCAGGATTTAAATGATCCATACCGGAAAGATCTTCAAATACTCCCAGATCCTGATAACCTCCGATCATCTTCTTATCAAAGAATAAATCAAAACCTGCAGAGAGATAAAGGTCTGACAGACCGTCAGGATTACCATCTGCTAAAATAACCCGGTCCTTTACATCATCAAGTCCCAGATTTGCTGATTTTAAATGATATTCCACCTTATATCCAAGGGAACTTTTATTTTCCTCAAGCCAGGATTCAAATTTTTCCAGAAGAGGAATACGAACTGGGCAGGGCAGGACACCTTCAATCCGGATATCTCCCTTTATTTCTGATTGTGCAGGCGCAAGTCCGTCTGTCATGCTGGGGGCCTTCTGAACAATTACTTCCTCCAGCTTCTTAATAAAAAGTTCCTGGTTAACCTTTCTCATAGCCAATGCTGTTTCTAATGAAATGGTTTTTCCAAGAGTTCTGCGCATAACAGGATTGCTTAAATTCTCAAAACCATTGGCAATAAAAACTTCAATGGTTTCCGGATAAGTTTCTGTGATATGAAAGATCGTATCAGAGGCTTTAAAATAATTTGACATAATGATTCCTTTCTCTATGTTAATTGTAAGTTGGTTTCTGAAATTACGTTTATCATATCATAGTTTCTCTGTTTTGTTTGTTGTAAAAACAACTAATTTGAAATACTTCTGATATTATTTCCTGTTAAGCCACTATCTTTTTCATTAAGTAGATAGTATGATAAAATCATATAAATTTGATTCGCAGAGGGGGAATTATATTGTTAAAACCAAAAAAAATAACCCTGGCTTATTTTTCAGGGACTGGTTGTACAAAAGAAGTCTGTCTGTGTTTCGCACAACAATTGGCAAAGAAGGGACTGGAAAGCAAAACCATCAGTCTGGAGAACATCATTTTCTGCTGGCAAAACCCAAGGATCGTTTTCTTGCAATGCTGGGAAAAGGAGAACATCTGGGCGCAAGATTTTTTGGCGCTTCTTGTTTTAAAGGATGGTTTCCATTTGCAGGAATTAAAAAAACTGGAATATAAAGATTTTGATCCGGATCAGACGAAATTTAATCAAAATGGGGCCTGGAAGGGCGTCAGTGAATACTTAAAATAGGTGATTTTAGCTCTGTTGGATAATAATATTGGTATAAGGATTTGATATGGGGAGGGAAGTCAATTTTCCCTCCTTTTTAAGTCTTCATATGAAATATTGTGTCTTATTGCCAATAACACTCCATTATCTACTCATGATTTTCTGTCGTAATAGTGAAAAATTGCGTATTAAAGTAAATAAGAATCGATTAAAAATTTGATTTCGTCTTATCAAGTTTAAGTTGTTCTTCACCCCATTTAGACAATTCATTCAATGCAGGAAGTAGTGCTTTACCTCTTTCTGTTAAAGAGTATTCAACTTTAGGAGGAATTGATTCGTATTGGGTTCTAATGATAAGATTATTTTCTTCCAATTCTTTTAAAGATTTTGTAAGCATCATATTGGTAATACCTTTAACTTTTCGTTTTAATTCATTATATCTAGTAAAATCATTTTCGAATAAGTACCACATAATAGGTAACTTCCATTTTTGCCCAATAATCTCTAATGCGTATATAAGGGGACATCTTGTATTATAGTTCTCATTTATAGAATCACTAGGTAATTCTACATTGCAATCCAAATCAGCATTCATAATTACAACTCCTTTAAATTAATAGTATATTTTTTATACTAACACAGAAAAAACTGCGTACTTATGTATTTATAACTTTATGCTATAATTG
>NZ_JAWONS010000122.1:0-274 GCF_033342255.1 Clostridium boliviensis | reverse complement strand
TTCCTTTGTGTCCTGCCGTTGCGGAAAAGCGGTAGAAATGGCCGCAGAAGGGGAACTGTTTATTTCAAGGGGAAGGGAATACCTTCAGTTGCTCCTTTTTTAAGCGGGAGGATGCGGGAAATGAGAAAAGCGGTGGTTATTGGTGACATGGTGAAATTTGTGGGGTTGGATGGTAAGGCGGCATATTGCAAGGTGACAGGCTTTGAATTAGATGAACGTTCCCGGATCATGGCGGTGCTGGAAGCCCAACACGGGCGGAAAAAGGGCCATGTGG
>NZ_JAWONS010000121.1:0-12486 GCF_033342255.1 Clostridium boliviensis | reverse complement strand
TTCCGGACAGGCTGGGCAAGCCGGACACGGTTCTGGTTTTGGACACTTCGGACAGACTGGGCACGGTTCCTGTTTCGGACATTCCGGACAAGATGGACATGGCTCTGGTTTCGGACATTCCGGGCATGGCGAGGGTGTGGGGCAGGAAACCGGCGGCGGACATGTGGGACAAGGCGGCGGTACCGGACATTCCGGACACACAACAGGCTGTTCCTCCTCTGCCGGTGATGTCTGAGGCACTTCTGGTGCCGGCACCGGACACATCACACCCCCAACAAAGGGGTAATAATGAAATTCAAAGCCGCTGGCTGCGTTTACCGCAAATGATCCTATGGCTGCGTTTCCGCTTACACGGCCACCTGTGGGGTGTGCATGATACATCGCCTGGGGTGCCAGTATGCTTCCCCATATATCAGAAGATTCCTCCATATAGATATTCGTTGCATCCTCAAACACATACAAAGTCCTGTCAGATTTACTCTCTTCCCCATATAAGCCGTATTGTAAATGAGCATTTGGTCCCGTTTTCAGCCTTACAATAACTTTGCTGCCCTGAGGTACCTCTGCACGGATTCCCTTGTTAATCAGACCATTTGGGCTTACATCAATCAGGAATACATTCTGTACAGGGTCATTTCCTCTTAATATCCACTCATAATTATTGTCTGCAACACTTCCATTTGGCATAAGATTTTCTATACAGTTTTTATAGCTTTCTATACTTTCCTTTGCATCATTAAAAAATTTTGAAACATCAGCATGTATTCTGCCTGCAGGTATATATCTTGGAACATCATAGCTGGAAATCAGGTAATGATTTCCTTTGTCTGATGGTGTCCAATATTGACTTCCGCCATTTGCCTGATATAGAGCTTTCAGTTCCTCTATCTGATCGGCATTTCCACTTTTTCCAATTAAGTAAGTGCTTCCCTTTCCTGCACGGAACCCGCCGCCGGCTACGACATGGCCGACAACTACCAGCGGTTCGCTCATGGCAATATTACCGCCAACCAGAAAACGTACTAAATCCGGTGAATAATTGTCATCTCTGCTGCTTTTATCCCTGGCAAAACCGGCGCTGAATCCACGTGGGCTGTAAAAGCTTCCCCCTATCGCCACAGGTCCCTCAACGTCCACAATGTTATTGGCATCATTTAATACAATAACATTGAATTTGGAGGCTGGACCAAAGGGCTGACCATCTATATTATACCAGTTTATATTATCATAGGGTAATCCAGCACTCGCCATTGATGCATTATTATAACTGCTACCATTCATATAAACTCCTGTAAACTGCTCCAATTGAATTTTTAATCTCAGTTCATTTTATTCTTATGGAAATGGTTCTGTGCGGTTTTTTATAGCATTCCAGAAAAATTTTAATTGGCTTTTATCCCTCTCTTTACGCCAGACAAGTATTTCCTGTGATATATTATAAATATAAAACAGAGGTATCAGGATTTTTCAACCCAATACCTCTGCTTTTTGTTATCTGCTGCTTTTTCTTTTTGTTGAAAATTTATTGTAACTCTTTTTCTCTTTTAACGATCCATCTGCTGTCATACGATATTTCTTCTTAGGCGATGATGACGTTCTCTCTGATGATGCTTTAGACCTTTGTGCAGTATCTCTTCTTGGCTGTGTGTTTTTAACTGCCGGAAAGTTGTTTTTCAGCGGATACGGGTGGTCTGCTATCTCTTCTAATTTCTTTCCGATTAATTTTTCAATATCTTTGAGCTGCTCTTTCTCATCAAAATCGCAAAAGGATATTGCTGTACCGGAAAGCCCCGCTCTCCCGGTACGTCCAATCCGGTGTACATATGTCTCCGGAGTATCCGGCAGATCAAAATTTATAACATGAGTTAATTCATCAATGTCAATTCCCCTGGCAGCAATATCTGTAGCAAGTAAAATTCGAAGTGTTTTGTCTTTAAAACTGCTCAGAGCACGCTGACGGGCTCCCTGGGATTTATCTCCGTGAATTGCCTGGGCGGTCACGTTACTCTTTGCCAATTGTCTGATCAGACGGTCTGCCCCATGCTTGGTCCGCATAAATACAAGTACGGAAGAAATATTTTTATCTTCCAGAATATGCAGCAGCAAATTCTTTTTATTGCTTTTATCCGTATAATACAGATACTGGTCAATGGTATCCACCGTTGATGAAACCGGAGTGATTTCTACTCTTACAGGATTTTTAAGAATCGTATCAGCCAGTCTGGCAATATCAGGCGGCATTGTCGCAGAGAAAAATAATGTCTGCTTTTTAGGGGGTGTTTTTCCAATAATCCTTTTCACATCATGAATAAATCCCATATCCAGCATACGGTCTGCTTCATCAAGGATCAGTATTTTCAAATGATCCAGGCTGATCAGCTTCTGATCCATAAGCGCCAGAAGCCTTCCCGGCGTTGCTACGAGGATATCCACCCCTCGTTTTAAATCTTCCTCCTGTGGTTTTTGAGAGACTCCCCCAAATACCACGCAGGTTTTTAAACTGGTGAATTGTCCATATGTGTTAAAACTTTCATATATCTGCAAAGCAAGCTCTCTGGTTGGCGTTATGACAAGAGCTTTAATATTTTGTTTCTTGGCACGAAGTGCTTTTTCCCCGCTGAGAAGCTGAAGTGTTGGTATTGCAAAGGCAGCCGTCTTACCGGTACCAGTCTGTGCACACCCCAGTAAATCCCTGCCGCCCAATACAACTGGTATGGCCTCCTCCTGGATAGGTGTGGGTATTTCGTAACGTTCTTTTTCAAGTGCCTTAATTATATCAGGCATAATATTTAAATCTCTAAACTGCATGCATTCTCCTTTAAAATCTGTATTATATCAAGTTCCACCATTACTGTGAAATTTTATGCGTTCTTGTAAATTCAAGTCCTATATTCTTATTCCGCTTTTCCACTTTACCTGAACCGATCTTCTTTTCCGCTTGTAAGAAAGAACCTTTTTCTTTCTTTTCTGCCAGCAATTTCTTCATTTTTTCTATATCTTTCATTGACATGTTAATATTCCTCCAATAATTCTTAATTCTTTTCCAAAGGTAAAGGCTCTATTCTTCAAGAATAGAGCCTCTGAAAACGTCCAAAAAAGTTACCTATCTATGGTGCCAGTATACAGAAAATTCAGCTATTTGTCAAGATTAGAGGTTAATTAGCCAATATTACCAAATTGATTCAGTGAACAGAATCATTCAGATAATGCCTTAATTTTTGAGCGTATTCTAAGCGTTCTTCCGGTTTAGCCATACATCCTGATTTCCAGCAGGTTCATTATGCTGTCTGTCCTCAGGTGCATGATTATACATTATAATTCCACTCCATTATTTTTTACTCTACCTCAAAATAATCCATAACCGACGTTTCCCGAAATCCACAGGATTTATATAAACTTAAAGCTGTCGCATTTTCAGCAGCTACCTGAAGCATAATCTCTGACGCATTTAACTCCTTTAGCTTTTCTATAGCATTGACCAGTATTGACCGTCCAAATCCCTTTCCCCTGTTCTCCGGAAGAACTCCCAGTCCATAGATTCCTCCAATGCCGCTGTCAGATATCTGCAGGTTTACTTTTCCGATTATTCTGTCTTCCATTTCCGCAATACAAATTGTCATGCCGTGTTTTTCTTCCTCTTCCGGTAAAACAATGTGGCTAT
The DNA here is from genome assembly GCF_033342255.1 of Clostridium boliviensis. NCBI lineage: Bacteria > Bacillati > Bacillota > Clostridia > Eubacteriales > Clostridiaceae > Clostridium > Clostridium boliviensis. The sequence goes on along the minus strand of NZ_JAWONS010000121.1, from coordinate 8,825 downwards.
ATTCGTCCTCCTCATTCTCTTTTTCCGGACTTTTACCAAAATAAATAGTATCTTGACGGGCAATCTCTGAGGCATCTGTATTGAGCGCTTTTCTAAACGTGATACCGCCAGGCGGCTGCTTTTCCATTGCTCTGTATGCATCATCATGAAGATACATTTCAAATTCAGAGTAATTATAAATTGCTTCTGCCTTTTCTAAAAACTTCTGACCGGAAATTGAATTTCTATCACAAAGAGCAAGAATTCCTCCTGCTTTTCTTCTCCTGCATTCTGTAATAACCAGTTCACTTAATTTCGAGAAAATTCCCTGGCGTCTGTACTGAGGATGTACCATTCCGGTTATCTCAAGTGGTTGCGAACTTCCTCCAAAACTACATATTCCCATATATCCGACCAACTCTTCACCATGAAAATACAGGAATTCATTGATGTCGGATATTGCAGTTTTAAGCGTTCCGTTTTCAGCATCACTCCGCTTATAGTCAAGTTCAAGCTTCAGAGTGATCTGATCGTTTATTTTGCATTCTTCTTCAAGCATATGAATTAGTTCATAATCTTTACCGCTAAGACTGCCTGACAGCTTCAAGTATGGTTCCTCCGCTTTTTTACCCATAATAACCTCTCCTTTAAAATTAAAGCATGTTTTTTGCACTATTAATAGAAAAGACAGGGAACTGCCCCTGCCTTTATCAATTCCACGTATGATAGCCAATCCAATAAGTTGCAACCAAACTTGCAGCAATCAGGTAAAATAAACCATATCCAAAAAACAGTCCCGTGAAAAATCTCCTGATATTATTACTTTCATATCTGGTCAATAACTGAACTCCGCCGTCCAGAATCATGGGAATTAAAAAAATAACGGCATATAGGATTGGCGGGTGATATATGGAATAAGTAGCACTTAAGAATACTATGCCCACCAATTCACCGGTACATCTTGCACAAATAGGAAATTGCTTTCCGTGGAAGAAAAACGAACGCTCTGGCCTGCAATGGCAGCCAAAGACAATTGGAAGCCATTTGTATAAAAAATCATTCATATCAGTACAGGCTGCTTGTTAATAGCCAGCAACTGCACCCAGAATTCCCAGACCAAACGCTAATGCGTACATAAGTGCAACACAAATAACACTAATTAAAGCACCTAAACCTGCAGCTTTTGCAGTTTTGGGTTTGGTATCTTTCCAGACCAGAAAAAGGATTAATCCCACGATTGGAATGCAACAGCCTAAAAGTCCCCAGCCGAAACCGCCATTATCGACTACTTGGGGCGCCTGAGCAACGCCGCAATGCGGGCATACTACAGCTTTGTCGTCAATTTCTTTTGCACAATTTTTGCAATACATCTTTTGTATCCTCCAGATTAAAATAATAGTATTTACTATTAGAAATAAGATAAATTTATTCTAATATAATGAAATATATCATAGATCAGATTATTATTCCATAATGTTTTACAATATTACAAAAAAACGTCATATTTACCATTGTTTTCCACTTTTTTTACTTTAATTTAGAACCAAACAGTATAAGATAATTACAAAGCTTCAATTATTCAATTTTCCCTTGACAATTGAGTATGCATTCAACTATAATACAATTGAACAATCGTTCAACAGTTCACTACAAGCAGCATAGTCTGTAAAGAGTCTATTATTATTGGGATTAACTCATTCAAACTGACGAAAGAAAGGATGGTATAAATATGGCACATAATCATAATCATTCCCATGAACATACACATGAGCATCAAGGCGGGGACTTAAATAAAACAAAAATTATACAGTTGATATTCGGCATTCTCCTGTTTGGAGCAGGCCTGGTGCTGAAAAAAGCATTTCCAAATGCAGCTGCATATCAGTTAGCCGCCTTTGGACTCAGCTACTTAATCCTGGGCGGTGAGGTTGTTATACAGGCACTGAAAAATATCTCCAGAGGGCAAATATTTGATGAAAACTTTTTAATGAGCGTTGCTACAATTGGCGCATTTGCAATTGGCGATTTTCCTGAAGGTGTTGCAGTCATGCTATTTTACCAGGTAGGCGAATATTTTCAGGATGCTGCAGTCCGAAAATCAAAAAAGTCCATTACATCTCTCATGGATATCCGTCCCGATTACGCAAACTTAAAGCGTGGCGGCAGCACGGAAAAGGTTGATCCTGATAAAGTGAATATTGGTGACATCATCATCATTCGTCCCGGTGAAAAAGTTCCACTGGACGGGTCGGTTATCGAGGGCGAATCAATGATGGATACCAGCGCACTGACCGGTGAATCAGTTCCGCGTTCCGTGAAAGCAGGGGAAACGGTTCTGGCGGGCTGCATCAACCAAAGCGGCGTACTAACTGTAGAAGTCTCACGGGAATTTGGGCAATCCACCGTTGCAAAGATTATTGATCTGGTAGAAAATGCCAGCAGTAAAAAGGCTCCTTCTGAAAACTTCATTACAACCTTTTCCCGTTACTATACACCTGCTGTAGTGGGACTTGCGCTTCTGCTTGCAGTCGTTCCTCCTCTGTTCTTAGGCGGCAGCTGGGCGGAATGGATCAACCGGGGACTTATCTTTCTTGTCATCTCCTGCCCCTGCGCACTGGTTATCTCAATACCGCTTGGTTTCTTCGGTGGTATCGGAGCTGCTTCAAAGCGGGGTATTCTGATAAAGGGAAGCAACTATCTGGAAGCGCTTAACAACCTGGATACTGTTGTGTTTGATAAGACAGGTACTCTCACCAAAGGTGTATTTGCAGTCAGAAACCTGCTGCCTGCCGGCGAGACCACCAAAGCACAGCTTTTAGAATACGCGGCAAAAGCCGAAAGCTTCTCCAACCATCCCATTGCGCGTTCCATCATGAAGGAATATGATGGAGAAATATCCAGGGAGGCTCTGCAGGATTATAAAGAGATTTCCGGACACGGTATCCGTGTCACAGCGGACGGGTCAGTTATATTAGCCGGAAACGATAAGTTGATGAAGCGGGAAAATATTGCATTCCAGCCCAATAATGAAATTGGAACAAAGGTGTATTTAGCAGTAAATGGTATCTTTGCCGGATCTATTGTGATTGCTGATGAAATCAAATCCGACAGCCGTGCAGCAATTTCCCGCCTTAAGGCTGCAGGAGTCCGTAAAACAGTTATGTTAACAGGAGACAACGTACAGATTGCAGAATCGGTTGCAAAAGAGCTTGATCTGGATGAGGTTCATGCACAGCTGCTGCCTGATCAAAAAGTGGAACAGGTTGAAACCCTGAATGCAGGTAAGCCTGCAAAAGGCAAGCTTGCATTTGTGGGAGACGGCATTAACGATGCGCCGGTACTTGCTCGTGCAGATATCGGTATAGCCATGGGAGGACTGGGTTCGGATGCTGCTATCGAAGCAGCTGATGTAGTGCTGATGACCGACGAACCTTCCAAGCTGGCGGATGCCATTACTATCGCACGCAAAACCAAACGAATCGTCTGGCAAAACATCGCATTTGCCCTGGGAGTAAAGGGCATCATCCTTCTGTTCGGTGCTTTCGGCGTCGCTACCATGTGGGAGGCAGTTTTTGCAGACGTAGGTGTGTCACTGATTGCAATATTAAACGCCATGCGGGTGCTGCAAACTAAAAACTGATATTTATATCTGGAAAGGCGTTAAAAACTATGGAGAGCTTGTATTGGTTGGGTTTTCTTGTATTGGTATTGTTTTATGGCAGTTATCTGTGTAAACAGCTTCTGTTAAAAAGGCAGGGAATTTCTACAAACCGCCTGGGGCTGGGGAATAAACCAGCCCGCACACTTAGAATTGAAACTGCTCTTAAATTTGCTACTTTTACCATGGCTGGGATGCAGATCATCAGCCTGCTGGTGGTAAAAGAAGCTTACCTTCTTCTTGCGCAGCATATCATACGCTGCGCAGGCATTGGCATTTCAGCGTTAGGTGCGGCAGTATTTATTACGGCTATGGCGTATATGAAAACCAGCTGGCGTGCCGGTGTCGATTCTGACCAGAACACAGTGCTTATAAAAAGCGGAATTTACCGAATCAGCCGCAATCCTGCATTTCTGGGGTTTGATTTGTTTTACATAGGGTTTGCGCTGGCTTTTTCCAACCCTCTGCAGTTGGTGTTCACGCTATTATGCGTGGTACTTTTCCACCTTCAGATTCTGGAAGAGGAACAGTATCTTCCCCTTGTTTTCGGTAACGCATACGAGGAATATAAGCAGGTAACCGCACGGTATTTTATATTCTTTTAAGGGGGGCATGTTTACAGCCCCTCTTAAACTTTCAGCATTTAATGTCAATAGTTCTTCAATTTTTCCCAGTCTCCCATCTCGCCTAATTTCTTCCCAATAGAAAAATAATTATATGGTGCATAAATTGCTGGCTTCAATTCAGTGAGATCAATTTTTTCCATATTCATAGTTTCAAATTTTTCATCAATCTGAATATTCTTTATTTCTGCCAAAAACAGATGAGAACCTTCCAGTTCCAATACTTTTGTTACTTCGCATTCATATACCCAGGGACATTCATCTATAATCGGAACCTCCACAGAGTTTCCCCATTGATATGTATAAGAAACTTGGTTTTTTACTTTATTCTCACCCCGGGTATTGCCAAAATAATCAGCAAGCCAAAGAGTATCCTCCGTAATCATATTTGCAGAGAATTTTTTATCCCGTAATATGTTTGTCTTGGTCTGCTTGCTCCCACCTAGGGTCATCATTATGTGCGGCGTCTGATCATACGTAAATCCTATCCAGGTAATAATGCAAAAGTCAGGAGTTCCATTCTCGTTTTTAGTGCCAATTATATACATTGGCTGCGGGCTAAACACCATATCAGGTTTCATATTAACCTTCTCCATATTAACCTCCGTTTCTCTTTTTCATACATTAACTCACTTTTACTATTATAGCACATTGCTGTAATAATCCTTAAAATTGCTTTAAATAAATAACATGTAATTGACATCGGTGTCTAATCATGTTAGACTGCGATTAGTCTAATGAGATTCGACAGGAGGTTCTGCCAATGGAACAATATAAATTGGGCGAAATGGAGCAAAAATTTGCAGACATTATTTGGGCAAATGAACCAGTCAGCTCCCGTGCACTTACTGAGATATGCGAAAAAGAGTTTACCTGGAAACGCACTACTACCTACACTATGCTTAAACGGCTGTGTGAGCGAAAGATATTTGAGAATAAGAATGGCACAGTCACTGCCATAATGTCCAAAAATGATTTTGGAGCTGCACAGGGAGAGCAGTTTTTGTCTGATGCTTTCTCTGGATCACTTCCACAATTTTTGGCGGCATTTACCCGCCGGAAAAAACTAAACACGAAAGAGATTGAAGAGATACAGCGCCTGATTAATGAATATAAGGAGGATAGCGATGCCTGAACGGTTATTTTTGCAAATATTAAATATGAGCTTCACTGCCAGTATTGTTATTGCTTTTGTATTGGTTGTACCAGATGTTAATACTGGTATTGGAGCAATTAATCATTCTGTTCCTGCGATTCTTCCTTCCGCAGTATCACATGCCGGCGTGAATCCTTTGCAATTCTGGATGTTAATCTGCAGTCAGATTTGGTTATTTGGTGTTGCAGCCTTGCTTGCATCTGGTCTTATAGGGCTGGTGCGTCTGAAAAAACGATTAAAGGACGCCGCTCTGTGTCAGGATAATATTTTTATTTCCTCCAAAATAGATACTGCCTTTGTCATGGGTATCTTTTGCCCCAAAATTTATCTTCCTTCTATATTAGGCAATGCCGAACAAAACTATATACTGCTGCATGAGAGGACTCATATCAGAAGACTTGATCATATTGTCAAACTCATAAGTTTTTTTGTTCTTTGTGTTCATTGGTTTAACCCTTTTGTGTGGGCCGCATTTTTTCTTAGCGGAAAAGATATGGAGATGTCTTGTGATGAAGCAGTGATTAAACGGATGGGTAATGATGTTAAGAAGGATTATTCAGCCTCACTGCTGACACTTGCAACTGACAGAAGAATGGTTAATGGTGCACCTCTTGCCTTTGGCGAAGGCGACACAAAAGGCAGGGTCAAAAATGTGCTGAATTACAAGAAGCCTGGGTTTTGGGTGGTTTTGGCAGCGGCACTGGCCGTTATATTTGTGGTTATCAGTTTAGCAACAAGTCCAAAGGAGGTTCCAAGTGGATTTGCTGGTGTGAATGCAGTCATTCTTAAAATTGACAAAGCCGGCCAGACTATGACAGTAAAAGGAATCGATACGAATAGTCCCATCGGTGATCTCTGCATTGTCAACTGGGAGAATGCAACCCTTCAGAAAGTGATTGGCAATAATAAACCAATAAAAATATCCATCGATGATTTCACCGAAGGTGATTATGTTGTGCTTTTTGTGGGAGAAATCCTGGAAAGTTATCCCTCAAGAACAACAGCTACGACAATTCAGTTACAGCCAAAAGAAATTCCAGACGCAGCATATCCGTTAGAGGATCTGTGGAATGCGCGGACAAATTATGTGGGTGATAATTCCGCAGTTGGAGAGCTGATTGGTTTGCTGCCTGTTCCTACGGGTTTACAATATGACCATTTTGAATTAAAAACTACTTCTCAGCCATATAAGGTTGAAATTGTTTATTCTGTTCCAGCAAAATACCTTGAAGAATATGACAGGGATAGTTCAACAGCAGCCAATACACTCCGAACTAATGCACTTTTCTTACTTGCTTTAATAAAAAATGCAGATGAAATTCAAGCCACTTTGACAGATGGCAGCCAGAAAATTGACCTTACCTATAATCGGGAATGGGCAGACCATACAATCGGAGGAAATGTGCGTGAATATGGAAACAGCCTTGAAAAATTACAGGGACTTCCTGAAATAGATGGTAATTCATAGACGGATAGAAATACATTTACCGCCTGAGCCCACGCAATGAAGAGCTCAGGCATGGAATATTACTTGTATATACCGATAGCTCCAAAATCATAAATTTTATTATATTCAGGATTGTCAGAGATGAACTGAATAAATACAGGTGAATTATCAAGTTTGGGTTCTTTGTCAAACAGGAACCTGTCAGCCTGACGTAATGCCTGAAGTGCCGTAGGCATCTCGTTATAGAAAATATTATTTCTTATTGATGCATTTCCTGTTACACCGCTGCCATCAACAATTACGGAACCAATTAAAGCAACTCCCTCTTTATATTGTTCCCAGGCAACTCTTACTTCGTCGCGCATTTTTGTAATTTGATCTTCCGCATAATTGGAGGCTACAAATACAAATAGTTCTGCCGAAATATCGGAATGTGTAATCGTATAAAATCTGCCCATAACAGGTCCATAGGGTTTCATTATATCCCGATATTGCACAAATACCTTATGAGGATTAAGCTCTTTCACTTTTCATACCTCTTTCATAGTTACAAATTAAGGTTGCTGCTATAATATGCTACGGTATAATATATTCCTGACAAATATATCTGTGATAAAAATCACCCAGCCTGCAGTGCTACGATTGAAGTTTGCTCCAAACTAAGATTTCATTGATATCATAATTTTTTGAGCCTATAATTAATGCATTTTTTCCGATTATTTCATTAACGATTTTAAGTTCGATATCCTTTCTTCTCTTTAAATGAGATATCAAATCACCAGCTCCATGTAAATTATGTTTAATTCCATACGGAGATTTTTCCAGGTATTGAAGCATAAGCGTAAACCAGATTTCATTTCCCTGATCATCTTTTCGTTCTTTTTTTATGGTATCTATTGTACCTTCAATATCAACTGCATTTATATATAACAACTTAAAATTTTTACTTTTTAAAATGTCAAATGCTTCTGAATAAAAATCTATTATATCCACCTCACACATCTGATAATATAAGAGCATACATTCTATACTATTTTGAAAAAATGAGCACTCAAATATAGTTCCTCCGCCATATAGATTCGCATATCTTTCGAGTATTATTTTTTTAAACAGATTGAACTTAATATTTCCATTATATATTTCAAATTGCTCCATATATTTATGGAACCCTTGTATATCTGTTAAGATCTGTGTATAAGCTGTGATCTTCTTATCCTCTTCTGTTACTGTGTGTGCTTCTAATTCTTTATATATGTCCTTATACTGTATACATATTTTTTCATACTGCTCTTTTGTCATATAACTACACCATGCCAGCTCTATTGGTGAGATATCGCCTTCTCTGTATACCGTATACTCAGGCATGTCTTTTTGTAACTTATTCAGCAAGGTGCTTTTCCCTGAACCTTGAATTCCTTCTACAAAAATATTATTCAACCTCTGACCTCCTGTATTTTAATACTAATAGTTCCAAATCCTCAATAGTATATTTTCTGCCGGACACCGTTCCATTACCTGCAATATTATTATCATCCGATAATTCCAATTGAACTACCAGATGGTTAAAAGTTCCTGCTCCTGAATAGTCGTATGGAAAATCTATAAAATCCTGACACGGATCCAGATATGACATCATATAAGTTTCAAGATCGTAATTATAATATAAAGTATATGTATCATCATAATCTCTTGCTAAGTCATTAAATTCTATGCTAAGTGGCTCTCCGTTAAAATCCGTCTTTATTTTAAAATGTAAAAGAGTGATTCTCTTCCTTAACCAGCTTAAACTCCTATCCGTATACATTTTCTACATAATTTGTTATATCTTTTTGGGAATAAAATATAGGTTTTGATGAACAGCTTGTAATAAATAATGAACACATCATAAATAGCAGCACGTATATAAAGCATTTTTGATTCATATATTTTATTTCCCTCTCATAAGATATATTTCGTTTATTG
>NZ_JAWONS010000120.1:0-448 GCF_033342255.1 Clostridium boliviensis | reverse complement strand
GTCCGATGTGTCGCTGGGAACGATGCTCTCGGGCGGATTGGATTCCAGCGCCATTTCCGCAGTCGTGGCGAAGGTGCTTCGGGAGGAGGGGAAAGGGCCGCTCCGCACCTTCTCCGTCGATTACGTCGGGAATGAAAAGCACTTCCGCCCCAACGAATTTCAACCCCATTCCGACGCCCCCTGGGTGCGCCGGATGGCGGAGCATCTCGGTTCCGTCCATCAAACGGTCATCATCGACACGGAGGAGCTGGCCTCCGCCCTGATGCCTGCGATGCGGGCCCGGGATCTTCCGGGAATGACCGATGTGGATGCTTCCCTGTACCTGTTCAGCCGGGAGCTCAAAAAGGAGGTGACGGTGATCCTTTCCGGCGAGTGCGCCGATGAGGTCTTCGGCGGTTATCCGTGGTTTCACCGGGAAGAGTTGATCCGGGCGGACACCTTCCCCTGG
>NZ_JAWONS010000119.1:0-415 GCF_033342255.1 Clostridium boliviensis | reverse complement strand
AGAGATTGCCGTGGACCCCCGCCCGCAGGAGCGCCCGGAGCTGGGTTTTGAAGATGTCCCGCCGGTCCAGGCAGAACCGGATCGCCCGATGGCCCAGGAAGGGATTTTCCTCCTCGGGGAAATCGGCATAGGGGAGATCCTTGTCCCCGCCGATATCCAGAGTGCGGATGATCACCGGCCGCTCGCCGAAGGCTTCGAGGACCTGGCGGTAGGCGGCGTATTGTTCCTCCTCGCCGGGCCAATCGCGGCTTTCCAAATAGAGGAACTCGGTGCGGAACAGGCCGATGCCTTCCGCTCCGTTTTGAAGGGCGCCCTCCACATCGCTGAGGTTGCCGATATTGGCGAAGACCTCGATCCGCTGGCCGTCCGCCGTAACGGCATCCTCGCCGGCCCTTTTCACGGCTTCGATCCGCCG
>NZ_JAWONS010000118.1:0-368 GCF_033342255.1 Clostridium boliviensis | reverse complement strand
GTCCACATCATAACCGCGGAAAGAGCGTTTAAACTCTTTATCGTGTATATCATATGGCGTAAGCGGCATGATCGACACCTCCTCGGGAGTGCTTCAACGTTCCCTATTCGACAATACTAACAAAAATCCTGCCGGAAAGCCACACCGACTTGTCCATTTTTTGAGTCAAAAATTGGCTCTCCTCCTTTTTTCGGGAAGCGATGCCCCTTCCAACACCTCATCCATCCCTCATTTCGGCTGCTCCACCCGGACCCGAACCCTTCCCTTTTTTGTTTTTCCCTCCACGACATCGACTCGAAACCGCCCCCACCCTCTCAGAGAGACGGTATCGCCTTCCTCCAGCAGACGGGACGGGTCCTCCGTCACCT
>NZ_JAWONS010000117.1:0-326 GCF_033342255.1 Clostridium boliviensis | reverse complement strand
ATTGGAGGGTGTCGTGCTGGAGATCATCAGCCGCGGTGAAACCTATGGCTATGAGATTGCCAAGAAATTGCACGCGATGGGCTTTGAAGGATTGGCGGAGCAGACGGTTTACGCCTTGCTTTTACGCCTGGAGCGGAACAGGCTGGTCCACATCACCAAAAAACCGTCGGAAATAGGGCCTCCCAGAAAGTTTTACAGGCTTAACGAGCGGGGGGTGGAGGAACTGGCCGCCTTTTGGACGCGGTGGGATTATCTCAGCCGTTGTATTCAACAATTGAGAAACGGCGGGAGGGATGACCATGACCTTCAGTCCCGAGATCAGGGAT
>NZ_JAWONS010000116.1:0-293 GCF_033342255.1 Clostridium boliviensis | reverse complement strand
ATTTTTTGTTTAAAAGTTCGATTACAGGTAAAATTTACCCGACCGGCTCTCCTCCCCGGCGCTCCGGCACAAAGCGGATCGAATCGATGAGGTAAAGGGTGCCCGGGGGATGGTGACGAAATTCGGGGTACAACTCCATTTTCTTATGAAATCCCTTGATTCTCAAGCGGACTTCATGTCCCCGTCGCGTATGGACGCGAACCACGTCTCGATAGACCGGATCTACTCCGGGACGAATCTCGGAAATCTCCTCCAACCTCTCCCGGGGCAACCGCCCCAACTCCCGAGCCAAT
>NZ_JAWONS010000115.1:0-539 GCF_033342255.1 Clostridium boliviensis | reverse complement strand
TCCGGCAGGACTCGAACCTGCAACCTACCGGTTAACAGCCGGGCGCTCTACCATTGAGCTACGGAGGATCATCCGCCTGTTGGCACCGTTTAGTATACACCAAATCGCGGCGGATATCAAGATGAAATTTTTGGGGTTCCCGCCTGGCAGCGTCCTACTCTCCCGGGGGCTCTCGCCCCAAGTACCATCGGCGCTGGAGGGCTTAACTTCCGTGTTCGGAATGGGAACGGGTGGATCCCCTCCGCTATCGCCACCAGACGGGTTGTGGTTGAGGATGTGTGTCGCACCCTCAAAATTGGCTACGGGATCCAGTGCACGGGAGTGCAAGGAGAAGTCCTCGACCGATTCGGATCCGTCAGCTGAACGCATTGCTGCGCTTACACCTCGGACCGATCTACCTCGTCATCTTCGAGGGGTCTTACCTCACAGGCAAGCCTGTGAGTGGGAAATCTCATCTTGAGGGGGGCTTCGCGCTTAGATGCTTTCAGCGCTTATCCCTTCCGCACTTGGCTACCCAGCGGTGCACCTGGCGGCACAAC
>NZ_JAWONS010000114.1:0-365 GCF_033342255.1 Clostridium boliviensis | reverse complement strand
CTGGGCCACCCCTCCCACGGAACCGCCCGAAATCAAGAAGTTTTGCTTCATCGGCAGACGCAATGGAAAGACGTCGATCCGGGAAATCTTCAATTTCACCGCTCCTTTTTCCCATAGTCAACCCGTCCGGTCCACGGTGTCGATCCACGAACCTTAAGCCATCCCCATTATAAGGGAGGGCGAAAGACCGGAAAACGACGAAATGGTCGAAAGGCGCCATCGGATTTTTCGACATTCAATGGACTTGCAATGGGAAGGGCTCTTCGCTATTTTTGTTAATGAAAAATTCGAAATTGATAAAAGGAGTTTTTTTGAGTGAAAAATCTCCTCATCCTCCTTTGTCTGCTCCTGCTTCTGTTTACCGT
>NZ_JAWONS010000113.1:0-568 GCF_033342255.1 Clostridium boliviensis | reverse complement strand
GTTTACCTTAACGGCCGTCCCGTGGACCATCTGGAACCGAACGAGCGGGACGTGGCCATGGTGTTTGAAAATTACGCCCTGTACCCGCACCTCAATGTGTTTGAAAATATCGCGTCCCCCCTTTACAGCCCGAGGTACCGGCAACCGAAGGAGGTCGTGCGGCAAGAGGTGATGCGGATCGCCCGGCTGTTGGACATCGATGCCCTGTTGGAGCGGTTTCCGGCGGAGCTTTCCAACGGACAGCGGCAGCGGGTGGCTTTGGGGAGGGCCTTGATCCGCCGGCCGGAAGTGTTTCTGATGGATGAACCCCTGGTCCATCTCGATGCCAAACTGCGCCACCAAATGCGGGCCGAGCTGAAGGAAATCCAAAGCCAAAGCCTGGATACCACCACCATCTATGTGACCCATGATTATCGGGAAGCCCTCAGCCTGGGCGACCGCATCGCCGTGATCAGCCGGGGCCGCATCGAACAGGTCGGCACCCCCGAGGAGGTTTATCACCGGCCGGCCTCGGAGTTTGTGGCGAAGGCCTTCGGCGATCCGGAGATGAACGTCGTCGAAGGGGAAC
>NZ_JAWONS010000112.1:0-396 GCF_033342255.1 Clostridium boliviensis | reverse complement strand
GAGGCGGGCTGCCTGTTGATGGTGGATATGGCCCACATCGCCGGTTTGGTGGCCACGGGACACCATCCCAACCCGGTTCCCCATGCGGATTTTGTGACCACCACCACCCACAAAACCCTGCGCGGTCCCCGGGGCGGCATGATTCTGTGCAAGGAGGAATACGCCAAAAAGATCGACAAGGCGGTTTTTCCCGGCATCCAGGGGGGCCCCCTGATGCACGTCATTGCTGCCAAGGCGGTGGCCTTGGCGGAGGCCCTTACGGAGGATTTCAAGGATTATTCGCGCCGCGTGGTGGAAAATGCCGCTCGCTTGGCCGAAGCCCTAGCGGATCGGGGATTTGATTTGATCTCCGGCGGAACGGACAATCACCTGATTCTGATCAATGTGCGCAACCTG
>NZ_JAWONS010000111.1:0-478 GCF_033342255.1 Clostridium boliviensis | reverse complement strand
GCTATGGTTATCACCATTCAAACCGTGATCGATCAGTTGGAGGAAAGCGTTCCGAAGACGGAACCCACGGTGGACGGGCTCCTGTTCGGCGACCCGGATGCACCCGTCCGGGGGATCGTGACGACCTTTTTGGCCACCCATCGCGTTCTCCGGCAGGCCATCGCGCTGAGGGCCAATCTGGTGATCAGCCATGAAGGGATCTTTTACAGTCACCGGCCCTCGGATATGCCGGAGCCGGACTCCGTGTTTCGGGAGAAGAGAAGGTGGATCGAGGCATCCGGCCTCGCCGTCTATCGCTGCCACGACGCCCTCCACCGCCGCCGGCCCGACCTCATCGCCCGGGGGCTGATCCGATCGTTGGGCTGGGAAGCGTATGTGGAGAAGGAGTTGCCTGCGGCGACCATCTTGGCAGTCCCCAGGCGCCCTTTGAAACAGCTCCTTCCATACCTGAAGAGCAAGCTGCAACTGCCCTTTTTGC
>NZ_JAWONS010000110.1:0-205 GCF_033342255.1 Clostridium boliviensis | reverse complement strand
ACCAGTAGGTCCGGTATCGCCAGTAGGTCCGGTATCACCAGTCGGTCCGGTATCACCAGTCGGTCCAGTATCACCAGTAGGCCCAGTGTCACCAGTCGGTCCAGTATCACCAGTCGGTCCAGTATCACCAGTAGGTCCGGTATCACCGGTCGGTCCGGTGTCACCAGTCGGCCCGGTATCACCAGTCGGCCCGGTATCGCCGGTC